>NZ_JAGRRB010000014.1:156734-410038 GCF_018223925.1 Klebsiella sp. 10 | reverse complement strand
CGCTTTAGCGCTCTGTCGCGAGGTCCCGTATAATACGTTTTCCTCATTCAGAGTCAAGCGCTTATTTTGCTTTTCTCTGTCGGCTTTCAACGTCGATTTCCGTCGTTGAATCCTCCTGGCCCGGCGGCTTGTTTGCCGTTGTTCCGTGTCAGTGGAGGCGCATTATAGGGGGTAATTCTGAAGTGACAAGGATAAATTCAAAAAAAGAATTCAACCGCTCACTTTTCAACCAAATCAGGTATTGAGCTTTAATTCTTGCCTAGTTTTTAAACAAAAACGAGCCCGCTGGGCCCGTTTTTGTCGTTTTGTGATTTACTGCACTGCCACAATGCGGTCGTCTTTTACTACCAGCTCGATGGTTTTACCCGGAACCAGCTCACCGGAAAGGATCTGCTGGGCTAACGGGTTCTCAATCTGCTGCTGAATAGCACGTTTCAATGGCCGCGCGCCGTATACCGGATCGTAACCATTGGCGCTCAGCAGCTTCAGCGCCTCATCGGACATCTGCACTTCATATCCGCGCTCTTCCAGACGTTTATACAGACGCTGCAGCTGGATCTGGGCAATAGAGGCAATATGTTTCTCGCCCAGCGGATGGAAGACCACCACTTCGTCGATACGGTTGATGAACTCCGGACGGAAGTTCTGGCTGACTACCCCCAGCACCAGGTCCTTCATATGTCCGTAGTCCAGCTCGCCGAACCGTTCCTGAATCAGATCGGAACCGAGGTTCGAGGTCATGATGACTACCGTATTACGGAAGTCGACCGTTCTCCCCTGCCCGTCGGTGAGACGCCCGTCGTCGAGTACCTGCAGCAGAATGTTGAACACATCCGGGTGCGCTTTTTCCACTTCATCCAGCAGGATGACGGAATAAGGACGACGGCGCACCGCCTCGGTCAGGTAACCGCCCTCTTCATAGCCGACGTATCCCGGAGGCGCACCGACCAGACGCGAGACGGAGTGTTTCTCCATAAACTCGGACATATCGATACGCACCATTGCGTCGTCGCTGTCGAACATAAAGTTAGCCAGCGTTTTACACAGCTCGGTTTTACCGACCCCGGTTGGACCAAGGAACAGGAACGAACCAATCGGCCGGTTCGGATCGGACAGCCCGGCACGGCTGCGGCGAATGGCGTTCGATACCGCTTCAACCGCCTCATCCTGGCCAATCACCCGATGATGCAGCTCCTGCTCCATACGCAGCAGTTTGTCGCGCTCGCTTTCCATCATGCGGGAGACCGGGATACCGGTCCAGCGGGCCAGCACTTCGGCGATTTCAGCATCCGTCACTTTATTACGCAGCAGACGCATGGTTTTCCCTTCGGACTGAGTGGCAGCCGCCAGCTGTTTCTCCAGTTCCGGAATTTTGCCATACTGCAGCTCGGACATCCGCGCCAGATCGCCGACGCGACGCGCCTGTTCGATGGCGATTTTCGCCTGCTCCAGCTCAGCTTTGATGGTCTGGGTGCCGGAGAGCGACGCTTTTTCCGCTTTCCACTCTTCTTCCAGCACCGAGTACTGCCGTTCTTTATCCGCCAGCTCCTCGTTGAGCATATCGAGACGCTTCAGGCTCGCCTCATCAGACTCTTTCTTCAGCGCCTGCTGTTCCAGTTTCAGCTGGATAATACGCCGATCGAGGCGGTCCAGCTCTTCCGGTTTGGAGTCAATCTGCATACGGATGCTGGATGCCGCCTCATCGATGAGGTCGATGGCTTTATCCGGCAGCTGACGGTCGGCAATATAGCGATGCGATAAGGTCGCCGCCGCCACGATAGCCGGGTCAGTGATCTGCACGTGGTGGTGCAGCTCATAACGTTCTTTCAGACCGCGCAGAATCGCGATGGTATCTTCTACCGAAGGCTCGGCAACGAACACTTTCTGGAAGCGACGTTCCAGCGCGGCGTCTTTTTCGATGTACTGACGGTATTCATCAAGCGTCGTCGCCCCGACGCAGTGCAGTTCACCACGCGCCAGCGCCGGCTTCAGCATGTTACCCGCATCCATCGCGCCGTCGGCTTTACCAGCGCCAACCATGGTATGCAGTTCGTCGATAAATAGAATGACGTTGCCTTCCTGTTTGGACAGGTCGGTCAGCACGCCTTTCAGACGCTCTTCAAACTCACCGCGGTATTTCGCCCCGGCCACCAGCGCCCCCATATCCAGCGCCAATACCCGACGGCCTTTCAGCCCTTCTGGTACTTCGCCGTTGACGATACGCTGCGCCAGGCCTTCGACGATTGCCGTTTTACCCACCCCGGGTTCACCGATCAGCACCGGGTTGTTTTTGGTACGACGCTGCAGTACCTGAATGGTACGGCGAATCTCTTCATCACGGCCGATCACCGGATCCAGCTTGCCCTGCTCGGCACGCTCGGTGAGATCGACGGTAAATTTCTTCAATGCCTGACGTTGGTCTTCGGCACCCTGATCGTTCACGCTTTCCCCTCCGCGCATTTGTTCAATCGCCTGAGTCACGTTGGCGGTTGTTGCTCCGGCGGATTTTAAAAGGTCGGTCAGCGTACCGCGTGATTCAAGCGCCGCCAGAACGAACAGTTCCGACGAAATAAAGTTGTCCTTTTTCTTTTGCGCCAGCTTGTCGCAAAGGTTGAGGATCCGCACTAAATCCTGAGAAGGTTGCACATCGCCGCCGGTGCCTTCCACCTGCGGTAAACGGCTCAAGGCCTGTTCGATGTCAGTGCGCAGTTTCCCGGCATTCACGCCCGCCGAGGTTAATAAAGGACGTACCGATCCCCCTTCCTGATTCAGCAAGGCGCTCATTAAATGAAGAGGTTCGATGAATTGGTTGTCGTGCCCGAGTGCGAGCGACTGGGCATCGGCAAGAGCAAGCTGGAATTTATTGGTAAGACGATCCAGACGCATAACTCCTCCCATAAACAGGTCAAATTTGCTACTGGAGATTAAATGAGGTCATCCCTCAATTATTCAAGGTTAAAGACCCGAACTATGTGAAAAATAAGTTTGCCTTCTGGATCGTCTTGATTCTCTAGGTTATATCAGCCAAATGAAACTTGCCATACGACCGGTGGTCTTGTCGCGCCGGTAAGAGAAAAAATCATCCTTTTCGCTTAGCGTGCAGCGATCGCCGCCGAAAATCTGCTCAACGCCGACGTTTGCCAGACGCTGCCGCGCCAGTTGGTAGATATCAGCAAAATATTTTTCGCCTGCCGGACGAAAAGCCCGGTGCGCATTCTCGTCCTTCGCCATAAAGGCATCCCGGACTTCCGGTCCCACCTCAAACGCCTGCGGACCGATGGCGGGCCCCAGCCACGCCATAATATTTTCGGCTTTATCGGCGAAACGAGCAACCGTCGCTTCCAGAACCCCTTCGCATAAGCCGCGCCATCCCGCGTGCGCCGCGGCGACTTCGGTGCCGTCGCGGTTACAGAACAGCACCGGCAGGCAGTCAGCGGTCATCACTGCGCAGACGGTCCCTGGCGTACGACTATAAGAGGCATCCGCGCGTTTCGACGGATAGGGTCCGCCGTCCAGCGTCAGAACCTCGGTGCCATGGACTTGCTCCAGCCAAACCGGGTAAGACGGCAAGCCGCCGGCGGCAAACATCCGCCGCCGGTTTTCTTCGACATCCTGCAGATTGTCGCCGCAATGGGCGCCCAGGTTGAGCGAGTCATAGGGCGGCAGACTCACGCCGCCGATGCGGGTAGAACTACAGGCCGCCACGCTGCCGGGCATTGGCCACTGCGGTACAATCAGTTTCGTCATAACCAGTCAATATCGTCCTTATGGGCTTCAAAATCGGCGCGCATCGCCTCGATGAGCTCGACCATATCCTGCGGGATGGGCGCGTGCCACTCCATTTCAATGCCGGAGATCGGGTGATACAGGCGCAGCATGGTGGCATGCAGCGCCTGGCGGTCGAATTTACGCAGCGCGGTGATGAACTCCTCCGACGCGCCCTTCGGCGGACGCGGCCGGCCGCCATAGACCTGGTCACCCACCAGCGGATGGGTGATATGCGACATATGCACGCGGATCTGATGTGTACGACCGGTTTCCAGACGCAGACGCAGGCGGGTATGGATGCGGAAATGTTCCATAATGCGGTAGTGGGTCACCGCCGGTTTGCCCATCGGATGCACCGCCATATGGGTACGCTTGGTCGGGTGACGGCTGATCGGCTCTTCCACTGTGCCACCGGCGGTCATATGACCGATCGCCACCGCTTCGTATTCACGGGTGATCTCGCGCAGCTGCAGCGACTCCACCAGCCGGGTTTGCGCCGGAATGGTTTTCGCCACCACCATCAGACCGGTGGTGTCTTTATCCAGACGATGAACAATACCCGCGCGCGGCACATCGGCAATAGGCGGATAGTAGTGCAGCAGCGCATTCAGCACAGTACCGTCAGGGTTGCCCGCGCCAGGATGTACAACCAGATCGCGCGGTTTATTGATCACGATGATGTCATCATCTTCGTAAACGATATTGAGCGGAATATCCTGCGGCTGGAAGCGCGCCTCTTCTTCGATTTCCACATCGATAGCGATGCGTTCTCCCCCCAGCACTTTTTCTTTCGGTTTATCGCCAATGGTGCCATTGACTAATACACGTTGGTCGAGGATCCATTCTTTTATCCGCGATCGCGAATAATCAGGGAACAATTCGGCCAAAGCCTGATCTAAGCGTTGACCGAGTTGATTTTCGGTCACCGTTGCGGTGAGTTGTACTCGTTGTGCCATATACAGCTTCTTCGTTTAACGTTGGGTTTTACGGCTTTGCCGTTTAATATAGTGTGCTATTGTAGCTGGTCTTAATCGGGAGCAGGAACAGAGATTCTCCCGCATAAACATTTTGAGGAAGTCAAAACGTCATGACGCGCATGAAATACCTGGTGGCAGCCGCCACACTGAGCCTGGCTTTGGTGGGTTGCTCCGGCTCTAAGGAAGAGGTGCCTGATAATCCGCCGAATGAAATCTACGCGACCGCCCAGCAAAAACTGCAGGACGGTAACTGGAAACAGGCGATAACGCAACTGGAAGCGTTGGATAATCGTTATCCATTCGGCCCTTATTCCCAACAGGTACAGCTGGATCTGATTTATGCGTATTATAAAAACGCCGATCTTCCTCTGGCTCAGGCGGCTATCGATCGCTTCATGCGTTTGAACCCCACCCATCCGAACATCGACTATGTCATCTATATGCGCGGCCTGACCAACATGGCCCTGGATGACAGCGCCCTGCAGGGCTTCTTCGGCGTTGATCGCTCCGACCGCGATCCGCAGCACGCGCGCGATGCCTTCAATGACTTCTCCAAACTGGTGCGTGGTTATCCGAACAGCCAGTACGCCACTGACGCCTATAAACGCATGGTGTTCCTGAAAGATCGTCTGGCCAAATATGAGCTGTCGGTCGTGGATTACTACACCGATCGTGGCGCATGGGTTGCCGTGGTTAACCGTGTGGAAGGGATGATGCGTAATTATCCGGATACCCAGGCCACCCGCGATGCCCTGCCGAAGATGGAAAACGCCTATCGTCAGATGCAAATG
Source organism: Klebsiella sp. 10 (assembly GCF_018223925.1). Taxonomy (NCBI): domain Bacteria; kingdom Pseudomonadati; phylum Pseudomonadota; class Gammaproteobacteria; order Enterobacterales; family Enterobacteriaceae; genus Klebsiella; species Klebsiella sp. 10. The sequence continues at coordinate 404,502 of NZ_JAGRRB010000014.1, read as the reverse complement.
AACGCTCAGGCGGACAAAGTCGCGAAGATTATCGCCGCGAACAGCAAGAACACCTGAGCCTGACTCATCGATCGCAAACGGCAGCCACTGGCTGCCGTTTTTTTATACGTTTCCCGGCAAGCTGAAGCGGTTTAGCGCCGGGTTAACTCATCAAATATGGCCTGCTTTATCGGGTTCGACAAGTAAAATCTCACTTCTTCCTGCCCTGTCTCACAAAATGAATTTGTTGACAAAAAGTGACAATAAAATGTGATTCAGATCACACATTTTGACATTGGGAAAGGTATGCTGGATTCACCAAGACGGGAAAGACAAGAGGTAAAATTTATGACAATGAACATTACCAGTAAACAAATGGAAATTACTCCGGCAATCCGCCAGCATGTCGCAGACCGTCTCGCCAAACTGGATAAGTGGCAAACTCATTTAATCAACCCGCACATCATTCTGTCTAAGGAGCCGCAGGGTTTTATCGCTGATGCAACCATCAACACGCCAAACGGCCATCTGGTTGCCAGTGCGCGTCATGAAGATATGTACGCCGCCATTAACGAATTGATCAACAAGCTGGAACGGCAGCTCAATAAAGTGCAACACAAAGGGGAAGCCCGCCGCGCCGCGACGTCGGTGAAAGAGGCAGGCTTTGTGGAAGAAGAAGAGTAATCCTTAACTTAAGTTGTGTCATGCCACGCGCCTTCGGGCGCGTTTTTTATTGACAGAGTGAAAACAGTACAGGTACTGTAATCCCCACTACCTAAAGGAATTTACCATGAAACTTGTCCCGTTCTTCTTCGCATTCTTTTTTACCTTCCCCTGACCGGGAGGCAATTCGTCGTATAAGAAAGAATGCGAAGACGAACAATAAGGCCTCCCACCCGGGAGGCCTTTTTTATTTGATAACAACAAAGGCAACATCTATGACCGAGGAAAACCCATTACTGGCGCTGCGCGATAAGATAAGCGCCCTGGACGAGAAGCTGCTTGCTCTGCTGGCGGAGCGCCGCGGACTGGCTGTTGAGGTTGGAAAAGCCAAACTGGCCTCCCATCGTCCGGTGCGTGATATTGACCGCGAACGCGATCTGCTGGAGCGCCTGATGACTATCGGCAAGCGCCATAATCTGGATGCGCACTATATCACCCGCCTGTTCCAGCTGATTATCGAAGACTCTGTTCTTACCCAGCAAACCCTGCTGCAGCAGCATCTGAATAAAATTAACCCGCATTCGGCCCGCGTGGCGTTCCTCGGTCCCAAGGGCTCTTACTCGCATCTGGCGGCGCGTCAGTACGCCGCTCGCCACTTTGAGCAGTTTATTGAGAGCGGCTGCGCGAAGTTCGCCGATATTTTTAATCAGGTAGAAACCGGCCAGGCCGATTACGCGGTGGTGCCGATTGAAAACACCAGCTCCGGCGGGATCAACGACGTCTACGATCTGCTGCAGCACACCAGCCTGTCGATCGTTGGCGAGCTGACGATCCCTATCGATCATTGCGTACTGGTGAGCACCTCGACGGATGCCGATAAAATTCAGACCGTTTACAGCCATCCGCAGCCGTTCCAGCAGTGCAGCCAGTACCTGAGCCGCTACCCGCACTGGAAGATTGAGTATACCGAGAGCACCTCGGCGGCAATGGAAAAAGTGGCGCAGGCGAACTCCCCGGCCGTCGCGGCCCTGGGTAGCGAAGCGGGCGGCGCTCTGTATGGCCTGCAGGTGCTGGAGCACTGCCAGGCCAACCAGACGCAGAACATCACGCGCTTCCTCGTCCTGGCGCGCAAAGCGGTGAACGTCTCCGACCAGGTGCCGGCCAAGACCACGCTGTTAATGGCGACCGGTCAGCAGGCGGGCGCCCTGGTGGAAGCCCTGCTGGTGTTGCGCAACCACAATCTGATCATGACCAAACTGGAATCCCGCCCGATCCACGGCAATCCCTGGGAAGAGATGTTTTATCTCGATATTCAGGCCAACCTGGATTCGCTGCCCATGCGCAAGGCGCTGAAGGAGCTGGCGGATATCACCCGCTCCATGAAGGTCCTCGGCTGCTACCCTAGCGAAAACGTGGTCCCGGTGGATCCGGTTTAACATTCGCGGAACGGTAATTTCTTCATCCCTGCCACCGCTACCGGCAGGGTGAAGATGGCGCCTGACAGCGGATACTGCGCCAGCTCATCGTCCTCCATGTTTTCCCGGGTGGTGGTGATATAGAGCGTTTTCATATCCGCCCCGCCGAAGCAGACCATCGTCGGGCAACGAACCGGCATCGGGTAGGATTCCAGCTCCTCGCCCTGCGGCGAGAAACGGGCGATCCGCCAGCCGTCAAACATTGCGCTCCAGTAACATCCCTCCACGTCGATCGCCGCCCCGTCAGGGATCCCTTCGCCAGGCTGAAAACGGCGAAAGACTTCGCGTCGGCCAGGCTCACCCTGCTCATCCAGCGGCGTACGGTAGATCACGGCGTTCGGCGTATCAGAGGTATACATCCAGCGCCGGTCGGCGCTAAAGGCCAGGCCATTGGCGCCATGGATGTCACACTGGATCACTTTCGGCTGCAGGTCGTTATCCACTCGCATCAGCAGCGCGCCGTTGTAATCCCCAGGCCCCCAGAAGGTACCGGCATAAAAGCGCCCATCGCGATCGGTCCCGCCGTCGTTAAACCGCGCCAGCTCCGGGTTGCTCGGGTTATCGCAGACTTTCCGCCGCAGCAGGCCGTGGGCGTCGGTCAGCCAGATGCCGCTGCGCAATGCAACGATAAACCCGCCCTTCTCGCGCAGGGCAAAACAGCCGACCTCCTCTGGAAACTGCAGCACCTGGTGTTCTCCGCTGCGGATATCGTAGCGGTGAATTTCACATTCCATGATATCAGCCCAGTAGAGGGCCTGTTCTGCCTCGCTCCAGGTCGGGCATTCCGGCAGGTATCCGGTGTAGTCAAACAGCGGTTGTGGTTCAGCCATCGTTGTCATCCCTATAAAAAAAGCCAGCGGTCGCTGGCTTTATTGTATACATCTTTTTCGCTTTACTGCCGATTATCGTTCGCCTGACGCAGCAGCGTGCGGCTCTCGCTCTGGAAACGCTGAGCGTAATCGCCAAACCAGTGTTCGACTTTACGGAAGCTGTCGATAAACGCCTGCTTATCGCCCTGCTCCAGCAGGCCGATCGCTTCGCCGAAACGCTGGTAGTAGCGCTTAATCAGCGCCAGGTTGTTTTCCGATGACATAATAATATCGGCGTACAGCTGCGGATCCTGGGCAAACAGACGGCCTACCATCGCCAGCTCCAGTCGGTAAATGGGTGACGAGAGCGCCAGCAGTTGCTCAAGACGTACATTCTCTTCCGCCAGGTGCAGGCCATAGGCGAAGGTGGCAAAGTGGCGCAGCGCCTGAATAAAGGCCATGTTCTGATCGTGCTCAACGGCGCTGATGCGGTGCAGCCGCGCGCCCCAAACCTGGATTTGTTCGAGGAACCACTGATAGGCCTCCGGCTGGCGGCCATCACAATAGACCACCACCTGCTTCGCCAGGCTGCCGCTGTCCGGACCGAACATCGGGTGCAGGCCAAGAACCGGGCCCTGATGCGCCGCCAGCATCGCCTGCAGCGGCTCCGCTTTCACCGAGGCAAGGTCAACCAGAATGCAATCCGCCGGAAGGGGCGGCAGCCTGCCGATCGTCTCCACGGTGGTGTGAATCGGTACGCTGACGATAACCATGCCGGCATCGGCGACGATATCCGCCGCCCGGGCCCAATCGTTTTTTTCCAGAATACGCACCTGGTAGCCGGACAGCGTTAACATCTTCTCAAACAGACGCCCCATCTGCCCACCGCCGCCGACGATGACCACCGGCCGCAGATTCGGCTGCAGGGTTTTGAAGCCTTTGTCGTTTTCGCTGGAATAGGATTCCCGCATCACGCGACGCAGAACATCCTCGATCAGATCCGGTGGTACGCCGAGCGCAGCCGCCTCTTTACGTCGGGAGGCGAGCATCGCCGACTCGCGCTCCGGGACGTAAATCGGCAGGCCATACTGGCTCTTCACCTCGCCGACTTCGGCCACCAGCTCCAGACGCTTAGCCAGCAGGCTAAGCAACGCTTTATCCACTTCATCAATTTGATCGCGTAACGCGGTCAGTTCAGCAACCATACTTTCCTCTTAAACCAAACGGGCCGCCAGGTGGCCGCGGAGATCCTTATCCAGTTCACGCAGCAGCGCCTCGGTAGTCTCCCAGCTGATGCAGGCATCCGTCACCGAGACGCCGTATTTCATCGCCTCACGCGGCTGTTCAGAGGACTGATTGCCTTCGTGGATATTACTTTCGATCATCAGGCCGATAATGGAGCGGTTGCCATCTTTGATCTGCGCGACCACGGATTCAGCCACGGCCGGCTGGCGGCGGAAATCTTTATTGGAGTTTCCATGACTGCAATCTACCATCAGCGACGGCTTCAGTCCCGCCTGCGCCATCTCTTTTTCGCATTTCGCCACATCTTCCGGACCGTAGTTCGGCGCCTTGCCGCCGCGGAGGATCACATGGCCGTTCGGATTACCCTGCGTTTGCAGCAGGCAGACCTGCCCGGCCTGGTTGATGCCGACGAAACGGTGCGGCATCGCCGCGGCGCGCATGGCGTTGATGGCCGTGGCCAGGCTACCGTCGGTACCGTTTTTAAAGCCGACCGGCATCGACAGGCCAGAGGCCATTTCGCGGTGCGTTTGTGATTCCGTGGTACGCGCGCCGATAGCGGACCAGCTGAACAGATCCCCGAGGTACTGCGGGCTGTTGGGATCCAGCGCTTCCGTCGCCAGCGGCAGTCCCATATTGACGAGCTCGACCAGCAGACGACGCGCAATCTTCAGGCCGCCTTCAACATCAAACGAACCATCCATGTGCGGATCGTTAATCAGCCCCTTCCATCCGACGGTGGTACGGGGTTTTTCAAAATAGACGCGCATCACCAGGTAGAGGCTATCGCTGACCTCTGCGGCAAGGGCTTTAAACCGACGAGCATATTCAATCGCAGCTTCCGGATCGTGAATGGAGCAAGGACCACATACCACCAGCAGACGCGGATCGCGACCGGCGATGATATCCGAAATGGTCTGACGGGCGTGCGCGATCTGCGCTTCCTGCTCGACGCTCAGCGGGAATTCCGCCTTCAGTTGCTCCGGGGTCATTAATACATGTTCGTCGGTAATATGTACGTTGTTCAGCGCGTCTTTTTGCATGATTGCGATCCTGTGTAGCTCGTTTGCGATAAGGGTTGCCTCAGAGGGCATGACGTAACGATACCACACAAAGTAAAGAATTCAATCCATATTCCGTAAATTTTAATTTACACCAACGAATTAATTGCCACTCACAATGGCGCGATGCGTATAACAATATTTACACATAGAAAAAACAAGCCAAACTTGCGCACCCACGGTATCGGTACTACGAAAAATCCTGGTGAGAATTGTCCCAAAGCAAAGGGCGCATCTAATGACGGGTTTTATTAACAGTGGTATTCTTCGCCGGGCATCGGCAGCGGCTTTTCCCGCGCTATGGCGACTTTGACGGAAGCGTTAATGACAGTATTACACCGTCTTTTATTGACTGTATTTTTTCTCATCGCGGTATCTCCTGTTTTTGCTGCCGGACCTTCAGAACATGTTCGCGCTATTGTTTCCGGGATCGTGACCTACACCCGTTGGCCGTCATTAACAGGAGCGCCAAAGCTGTGCATTTTTGCCTCATCACGCTTCACCCATAGCCTGGCTCATGAAGATCCGGATGCATTACCCTATCAACCGGTGATAGTACGTAATCGTGAAGAAGCGTTAAAAACGACCTGCGATGGTTTTTATTTTGGCAGCGAATCGCCGACTGAACAGTCAGAACTCACTCGCCGCTATGGCCCGAGGCCGCTGTTACTCATCGCAGAACAAAATACGGATTGTTCAATTGGTAGCGCGTTTTGCCTGATCATCAATGACGACCGGGTCCGCTTCTCCGTTAATCTGGACGTTCTGACGCACAGCGGGGTTCGGGTTAACCCGGACGTCCTGATGCTTGCCCGGAAGAAACCACATGAATAAGGACTTTTCACAGACTCCGCGCCCGACTTTCAAACGCGCGCTCCGTCGCATTAGCGTGATAAGCGTGGTGATCTCCATGACGCTGGTCTGGCTGCTGCTGAGTACAGCCTCAATCTTCACGCTCAAGCAGTACGCGCAGAAAAATCTTGAGCTCACTGCCGCGACCATGGGGCGCAGCCTCGAAGCCGCCCTGGTGTTTGGCGACAGCGCGGCGGCAGAGGAGACCCTCGCGTCGTTGGGCAAGCAAGGGCAGATCTCCCAGGCAATCGTGCTAAACGGCCAGATGCAGCACTTCGCCGCGTGGCGCCATGAACCGCTGGCCAATAAAGAGCAAGTGAGCGGGCTTATCAGTAAATGGCTGTTTCCGGAGCCCACGGTGCAGCCCATCTGGCACCAGGGCAAACAAATCGGCGAGCTGAGATTGACCGCGCTTGATGAACTGATTAGCCACTTTCTCGGTATCTCGATTCTGGTGCTGACCGGCAGCATTCTGCTCGCCTCGTTCATCGCCCTGCTGCTGACCCACTCCCTACACCGGGGGATCGTCGCCGCCCTGCAGAGCATCACTGAGGTCGTGCATGATATACGTGAAAACCGCCACTTCTCCCGGCGGGTGCCGGAGGAGCGTATCGAGGAGTTCCATCTTTTCGCCCAGGACTTTAACAGCCTGCTGGGGGAAATGGAGGACTGGCAGCGCCAGCTGCAGGCCAAAAACGCGCAGCTGTTGCGCAGTTCGTTACACGATCCATTGACCGGCCTGGCTAACCGCGCCGCCTTTCGTAACGCGCTCGCCGAGCTGATGCAGAATGAAGTCGATCATCAAACCTCGGCATTGCTGTTTCTTGATGGCGATAATTTCAAACTGATTAACGACAACTGGGGGCATGCGGCGGGCGATAAAGTGCTGATGGAGGTCGCCAGCCGCCTGATGACTTTTGCCGGTAAACGCCATCTGGCGTGGCGTCTTGGCGGCGATGAGTTTGCCGTTCTGCTGCGCGAGGTGCGCTCGGAAGCAGAAGTGCAGGCCCTGTGCCAGGCGCTAACGGAACAATTTCTTCCGCCATTCAACCTGCACAACGGTCATAGCGCCACGCTCTCGCTGAGCGTCGGTTATGCCCTGGCGTGGGAGCACGCCACCGCGGAATCACTGCAAGAACTTGCCGATCAGAATATGTATCGGATGAAAAACCAACGTATCCAGCAGACGCTGAAATAATAAAGGACTCATTATGATCAGAAAATATTTCGTCCCCGCCCTGATGGCGGCGGCGCTTTTGACAGGTTGCCAGGCTCCTCAGGGAAAATTTACCCCGGAGCAGGTGGCGGCGATGAAATCTTACGGCTTCACTGAAAGCAATGGCGATTGGTCCCTGGGCTTATCCGATAGCATCCTGTTTGACAAGAATGACTACCGACTACGTCCCGACAGCCGCCAGCAGATCACCACGATGGCCTCGCGGCTGGCGGCTACCGGGATCACCCATAGCCGCCTTGAAGGCCATACCGATAATTATGGTGAAGATAGCTACAATGAAGCCCTGTCGCTTAAGCGGGCCAACAGCGTGGCCGATGCCTGGGCGGAAGGCGCTCATGTCCCACGCAGTAATTTAGTCACCCGCGGCCTTGGCAAAAAATACCCGATCGCCAGCAACGACACGGCGGCCGGGCGCGCCGAAAACCGCCGGGTAACGGTGGTCATCAGCACGCCGTAAGTCTTCACTTAGTCGCTGGACTTCATCATCCTCATTGCCGTTGCCGCGCGCCAGCGCAGGTAGTCAACGGCAATGAACAGCAGCAGGCTGGCTCCCATTAACGGCATGGCCAATCCAAGGGCAAACGCCAGCCCAAGCACCAGGCTTCGGGCAGGCCGGGCGAGCGACAGCCACGCCTGCAGCAGCGAATGCGCCGGATCCCAGGCCGCCTGAGGCGGACGGCGGATCCACCATAATCGGTACCCCACCCCGATGGTAACGCACAGCGCGCAGCCAAATCCCACCAGCAGCAGCTGATTCGCCAGACCAAAGAGGATCCCCATATGGAAATCGACGCCCCAGCGGGTGAGCTTCGCCATCAGCGGAAAGTCGGCAAAACGCGTGCGATCCACCACCTGCATCGTGGCGCCATCGATCGCCACCGCGTCCACCTGCGTCGGCCAGCGACGGTCGATCTCATTCACCGTCCAGGCGCGGTCGTCTGACACTGGCGGACGGATCTCCAGCCGGCTGGCGTTCAGCCCCGCCTGACGGGCCGCCGCCAGCGCCTGGTCAAACTGGGCCAACTGCAGCGCCGGCTGATGCTGGGCCATGGCCATCGCATCCATATGATGTCCGGCATGGGGATCGTGCGTCATCGGCATCTCGCCATGCAGCTGGGTATTGACCTGCGGCGTCAGCCAGCCGAACGCTGCCCGCATTTTGTCCACATTGCCGCCGGCCCATTGCGACCAGGTCAGGCCGGTGGCGGAGAAGAGCAGCATACCCACCAGTAAGCCCCAGCCCAGCGTCACGTGCAGCCGACGATGGTTCTGCAGGGCGTTATTCAGCCGCCGTTTTGGACGCGTCATCGCCCACAGGGCAATGCCTCCGAGCGCGGCCACCCACATCCAGGAGGCGGCCAGTTCGCTGTATAACCTCCCGCTGTCGCCCAGCAGCAGAGAGCGATGCGCATAATCAATCCACTGGCGCAGCGGCAGGATGCCGCTGGTGCCGTAGACCGTCATATCGCCCTTCACCCGCAGCGCGATCGGATCGACAAAAATAGCCCGGGATTCCGACTCTCCGAGACCCGGATCGGCAAACATAATGCGCGTGGTCTCGCCCAACGCAGGCGCCGGACGCACCGCCAGCAGCCGCAGATTGCCCTGGGTCGCTTCTTCGGCCACCGCAATCTGGGCGCTGAGCGGCTGCGGAGTCCCCTCGGCAAGGCCATGCAGCGCGTCGTGATAGAGCCAGTTTTCCAGCTGCGGCGTCGCCACGTACAGCGTACCGGTCAGGGCTGCGACAAAGATAAACGGTCCGATAAACAGACCAATATAGAAATGGAGGCGACGCAGCAGGTTCAGCCATGCCGCGCGCGAGGTGCAGGTTGTCATACTTTTCCTTTTTTAAAGCAAAAGAGGTCGTTGCGCGGTGCGCAGATTGATTTTTATTAAAGGGAAAAAGCAGACAGCCGCGGCGGGGCGCGGGTTTCGGGGTAGAGCCAGGGAAAGTAGTGCCAGTGCTTTAATACCGGGCGAGAAACCGGCAGGCGAATGCGCCGCAGGAGCATGGCGACGAACAGCGCCAGCGCGAAAAGGAGCCCCGGGACATGGGCTAACAGCACGCAATAGCCACACGCTTCGGCATGGTCCAGCAGCATTTCGTGTCCGGTATGCGTAGCGCCGTCTGTGCTGTGCATCATCGCCATCTTGTGCCCGGGCATCTGCGCCATGCTCGCGGACGAGCTATCCATCATCATGGCGTGGTGCATGCCGGGCATGGCGCTTATGGGGTCTTTTTGCAGGGAGACGGAGATCAGGGGGGCCACCACGATCAGCAGGATCGCCAACAGCGCCAGCCAGGCGGCTCGCCGTTTAGGTGTCGTTTGCTGAAAACTGTTACTGACCACCGCCCCTCCGTATAGAGGGCGTATTGTAAATGATTTACATCACGATGGTTACAACAAAGATAAAAAAAGGGCCAGCCATCTGGCCAGCCCTTTCTATCAGGATGTCGCGAAAGCGAATCTTAGTTAAGACGCTCTTTGATACGAGCAGACTTACCAGTGCGCTCACGCAGGTAGTACAGTTTAGCTTTACGTACAGCACCACGACGTTTAACAGCAATGCTGTCAACTACCGGAGAGTGAGTCTGGAAGACACGCTCAACGCCTTCGCCGTTGGAAATTTTGCGAACAGTGAATGCAGAGTGCAGACCGCGGTTACGAATAGCGATAACCACGCCCTCGAATGCCTGCAGACGTTTTTTGGAACCTTCAACAACCCATACTTTCACTTCCACGGTATCACCCGGACGGAAGGAAGGTACGTCCTGCTTCATCTGTTCTTGTTCAAGTTGCTTAATAATGTTGCTCATAATTTAATCTCTTATCCTGGGTAAACTGATATTGGGGGCTCACGCCTGCCCATCATGTTTATGCTGCTGTTGCGCGTGTTCAGTTTTGAACTCCGCCAGCAGCTTTGCTTGCTCTTCAGTCAGAGCCAGGTTTTCCAGAAGTTCAGGTCTTCTAAGCCAGGTGCGGCCCAGCGACTGCTTCAGACGCCAGCGACGTATCTCAGCATGGTTTCCCGACAGCAATACTGGCGGTACTTCCATCTCCTCTAACACTTCAGGACGGGTATAGTGGGGGCAATCCAGCAACCCATCAGCAAAGGAATCTTCCGTTGCCGATGCTTCATGGCCCAGTACTCCCGGAATGAACCGGGAAACGGAGTCAATCAGCGTCATTGCCGGTAACTCACCACCGCTGAGAACGTAATCGCCGATTGACCATTCTTCGTCAATTTCGGTTTGGATTACGCGCTCGTCTATCCCTTCGTAGCGACCGCACACCAGAATCAGTTTCTGATTCGTTGCCAGTTCGCTGACGCCCGCTTGATCAAGCTTGCGTCCCTGAGGTGACAGATAAATCACCTTCGCGCCTTCACCTGCCGCGGCTTTTGCTGCATGAATGGCATCCCGTAAGGGTTGCACCATCATTAGCATCCCCGGTCCGCCGCCGTAAGGACGATCGTCCACGGTACGGTGCCGGTCATGCGTGAAGTCGCGAGGACTCCAGCTTTCGATGCTCAGCAGGCCATTTTTTACTGCCCGGCCAGTTACCCCGTAATCGGTAATTGCGCGGAACATTTCAGGAAACAGGCTAATTATGCCAATCCACATAGCGCCGTCTTTTACCGTTTATCCGGAGAATTTAAAAACCAGGATCCCAATCTACTTCGATAGTACGCGTAGTGAGATCGACTTTCTTGATAACCTGCCCATCGAGGAACGGAACCAACCGCTCCTTGATACCAAATGCATCTTTCAGGTTTGCCTTGATGACGAGCACGTCATTCGACCCGGTTTCCATCATATCGATGACTTTACCGAGGCTATAGCCTTCCGTCGTAACTACCTGGCAGCCCATCAGGTCTTTCCAGTAGTAGTCACCCTCTTCCAGCTCCGGCAACTGCGATGAATCCACGATAATTTCGCAATTAGTCAGTAGATTCGCGGCATCACGATCGTCAACGCCTTTCAGCTTGATGATGATGTCCTGATTGTGGTGGCGCCAGCTTTCCAGCTCAACGACCTGCCACTGACCCGCCTTCTGGATTAACCAGGGCTGATAGTCAAAAATGCTTTCGGCGTCTTCGGTGGAGGAAAACACTCTGAGCCAACCACGGATACCGTAGGAAGAACCCATTTTCCCCAATACGATCGGATCAACAGGTGCTTGCGCGGTGTGTTGCTTGCTCATCATGACCACCGTGACAGATTAAGCTGCTTTGTTAGCGGCTTTGATCAGCGCGGCAACGCGATCGGAAACAGTAGCGCCCTGGCCAACCCAGTGAGCGATACGATCCAGATCCAGGCGAGTTTCTTCTTCCGCACCGTTAGCGATCGGGTTGAAGAAACCAACGCGCTCGATGAAGCGACCGTTGCGTGCATTACGGCTGTCGGTGACAACAACCTGGTAGAACGGACGCTTTTTAGCGCCGTGACGTGCTAAACGAATAGTTACCATAACATCCTCTTGTGTGAATAAAACAACCGGGCCCCATCGAGGAACGGAGCCCGGTGTCATATTAAAAGCCCGAAAATTTTACTGATTTCTGGGGAAAATGCAATCAGCAGTTGATAAGTCTGCTGTAAAAGGCCGTCGGCGGTGCAGCCAGTTTAGTACCAGCGTGTGCGCAACCACTGTAACGTACAGGTAGTACGTGAGGATGGCGAGCACACCCCGGCGCTAAAATGGCAAACAAGATAGCCTTATGCCCTTGTTTTTAACGACCCGGGAAGCCTGGCGGCATCATCCCTTTCATCCCGCGCATCATCTTCATCATGCCGCCTTTCGACTTCATCTTCTTCATCATGCGCTGCATGTCGTCGAACTGCTTGAGCAGACGGTTCACATCCTGCACCTGCATGCCGCAGCCGGCGGCGATACGGCGCTTACGCGAACCTTTGATGATTTCCGGCTTAGCGCGCTCTTTCAGGGTCATCGAGTTGATGATCGCTTCCATACGCACCAGCACTTTGTCGTCCATCTGCGCTTTCACGTTGTCCGGGATCTGCCCCATGCCCGGCAGCTTGCCCATCAGGCTGGCCATGCCGCCCATGTTTTTCATCTGGCGCAGCTGCTCAAGGAAGTCGGTGAGGTCGAAACCGTCGCCTTTCTTCAGCTTGGAGGCCAGCTTCTCGGCCTGCGCGCGGTCAACCTTGCTCTCGATATCTTCGATCAGCGACAGCACGTCGCCCATGCCGAGGATACGGGAAGCGACGCGGTCCGGATGGAACGGCTCCAGCGCTTCGGTTTTCTCGCCGACGCCGAGGAATTTAATCGGCTTGCCGGTAATATGGCGAATCGACAGCGCCGCGCCGCCGCGGGCGTCGCCGTCCACTTTGGTCAGCACCACGCCGGTCAGCGGCAGCGCTTCGTTAAAGGCCTTCGCGGTATTCGCCGCATCCTGACCGGTCATCGCATCAACGACGAACAGGGTTTCAACCGGGTTAATGGCGGCGTGGACGTGCTTGATTTCGTCCATCATCGCTTCGTCAACGTGCAGACGACCGGCGGTATCCACCAGCAGCACGTCGTAGAATTTGAGTTTCGCTTCTTTCAGCGCCGCGTTGACGATATCAACCGGCTTCTGCCCGACGTCAGACGGGAAGAAATCGACGCCGACCTGCTCGGCCAGGGTTTCCAGCTGTTTGATCGCCGCCGGGCGGTAAACGTCCGCGGAAACGACCAGCACTTTCTTCTTGTGCTTCTCGCGCAGGAATTTCCCCAGCTTACCGACGCTGGTGGTTTTACCAGCACCTTGCAGGCCCGCCATTAGCACCACGGCCGGCGGCTGCGCGGCCAGGTCGAGCGTCTGGTTCTCTTCGCCCATCGCCGCCACCAGCTCGTTGCGGACGATTTTGACGAACTCCTGACCCGGGGTCAGGCTTTTATTGACTTCATGGCCGACCGCGCTCTCTTTGACGCGGCTGATGAAATCACGGACCACCGGAAGCGCAACGTCCGCTTCCAGCAGCGCCATGCGCACTTCGCGCAGGGTGTCTTTAATATTGTCTTCTGTAAGGCGTCCGCGGCCGCTAATGTTGCGCAGCGTACGCGACAAACGATCGGTTAAATTATCAAACATTGTCTCTCGCCTGAGGTGGAAACGGTCGGTCGCCGCAGCGACACACAAAACGAATGTGGCGGAGTATAACACGACATCAATCTGAATGTGCTGCAACGGTTGGAGCAGAGGCCTGCTAACGTTATACTGCTTCTCTTTCTTATTTAGCCAACAGCCGACACCTATGCCTGTTTTTGCTCTACTCGCCCTTGTCGCCTACTCCGTCAGCCTCGCGCTGATTATCCCCGGCTTGCTGCAAAAAAACAGCAGCTGGCGGCGAATGGCGATTTTATCTGCGACTATCGCCTTGATCTGCCATGCTTTTGCGCTGGAAGCACGGATATTCCCCGGCGGCGAGAGCGGGCAAAATCTCAGCTTACTGAACGTCGGGTCGCTGGTCAGCCTGATGATCTGTACGGTGATGACTATCGTGGCCTCGCGCAATCGCGGCTGGCTGCTGCTGCCTATCGTCTATGCCTTCGCGCTGATCAACCTGGCCTTCGCCACATTCGTGCCTAACGAATATATCACCCACCTGGAAACCACCCCGGGGATGCTGGTGCATATCGGCCTGTCGCTCTTCTCGTACGCCACGCTGATCATCGCCGCGCTGTATGCGCTGCAGCTGGCGTGGATCGACTACCAGCTCAAGAATAAAAAGCTGGCCTTCAGCAGCGAAATGCCGCCGCTGATGAGCATTGAGCGCAAAATGTTCCACATCACCCAAGTCGGCGTGGTGCTGCTGACCCTGACGCTGTGCAGCGGCCTGTTCTACATGCACAATCTGTTCAGCAGCGAAAATATCGATAAAGCGGTGCTGTCGATTATTGCGTGGTTCGTCTATATCGTCCTGCTGTGGGGGCACTATCATGAAGGGTGGCGCGGACGTCGTGTGGTCTGGTTCAGCGTCGCTGGCGCCGGTCTGCTGACGCTGGCCTATTTTGGTAGCCGCGTGCTGCAGCAGTTCGTGAGCTAAGTCTTTTAAGGAATCCTACGTGGAACATATCTCCACCACCACGCTGATCATAACGCTGATCGTCATGGTGATTATCTCTGCCTATTTCTCCGGTTCCGAAACCGGCATGATGACGCTGAACCGCTACCGGTTGCGCCACATGGCGAAACAAGGCAACCGCCCCGCCAAGCGCGTGGAGAAGCTGCTGCGCAAGCCGGACCGCCTGATTAGCCTTGTGCTGATCGGCAATAACCTTGTCAACATTCTCGCCTCGGCGCTGGGCACCATCGTCGGCATGCGCCTGTACGGCGACGCCGGCGTCGCGATCGCCACCGGCGTACTTACCTTTGTGGTGCTGGTATTTGCCGAAGTGCTGCCGAAGACCATCGCCGCCCTCTATCCGGAAAAGGTCGCCTACCCCAGCAGCTTCCTGTTGGCGCCCCTGCAGGTGCTGATGATGCCGCTGGTGTGGCTGCTGAATACCATCACCCGCATACTGATGCGCATGATGGGCATCCGCACCGATACCGTCATCAGCAGCGCCCTGAGCAAAGATGAACTGCGCACGATTGTGAATGAATCCCGTTCACAAATCTCACGACGCAATCAGGATATGCTGCTGTCGGTGCTGGACCTGGAGAAGGTCAGCGTTAACGACATCATGGTGCCGCGCAATGAGATTGTCGGCATCGACATCAATGATGACTGGAAATCTATCGTCCGCCAGCTGACCCACTCCCCGCATGGCCGCATCGTGCTCTACCGCGATTCGCTGGACGATGCCATCAGCATGCTGCGCGTTCGTGAAGCCTACCGTCTGATGACGGAGAAGAAAGAGTTCACAAAAGAGATCATGCTGCGGGCGGCAGATGAGATCTACTTTGTGCCGGAAGGCACGCCGCTCAGCACCCAGCTGGTGAAATTTCAGCGCAATAAAAAGAAAGTCGGTCTGGTGGTCGATGAATACGGCGATATTCAGGGGCTGGTCACCGTCGAAGATATTCTTGAAGAGATTGTCGGCGACTTCACCACCTCCATGTCACCCACCCTGGCGGAGGAAGTGACCCCGCTTAACGACGGCACGGTGATTATCGACGGCAGCGCCAACGTTCGCGATATCAACAAAGCGTTTAACTGGCACCTGCCGGAAGATGAAGCGCGCACCGTCAACGGTATTATCCTCGAAGCGCTGGAAGAGATCCCGGTCCCAGGCACCCGCGTGCGCATTGAGCAGTACGATATAGATATCCTCGACGTGCAGGACAACATGATCAAACAGGTGAAAGTGATGCCGGTGAAATCATTACGCGAGAGCGTCGCGGAGTAGCGCGAGCGAAGGAATTAACATCACGGTGGGCTGCGGCCCGCCGTTTTTTTATCTCGCGCCGGGAGCGATGACACAAAAAACGGCCGCCCGCAGGCAGCCGTTGAGCAAGGCAGCAAGCGTTATTTCGCTTTCGCTACCGTCACCATCGCGGCGCGAATAGTACGGCCGTTCAGGGTATAACCTTTCTGCATCACGGCCAGCACGTTGCCCGCCGCCACATCTTCAGACTCGACCATCGCAATGGCCTGGTGGACGTTCGGATCCAGCGGAACGTTGGTGTCGGCGATCACTTCCACGCCGAACTTACGCACTACGTCCAGCATAGATTTCAGGGTCAGTTCGATCCCCTCCACCATCGGCGCCAGCTCCGGGTTAGCCTTGTCAGCCACTTCCAGCGCGCGGTCCAGGCTGTCGATCACCGGCAGCAGTTCATTGACGAATTTTTCCAGCGCGAATTTGTGCGCTTTCTCGATATCCTGCTCGGTACGACGACGCAGGTTATCTTCGTCGGCTTTGGCACGCAGCATCACTTCACGTTCACGTTTCTGCGCTTCAGCCAGCTGGGCTTCCAGATTCGCAATTTTTTCATCGCGCGGATCCACCTGCTCAGCCGAAACTTCAGGCTCTACCGCCTCAACGTCGTCGTGCTGCTCCGTGATAATTTCTTCCGGGGCTTGCCCCTCAGGCGTTTTCTGTTCTTTACTACTCATGAATTTCTCCGCGTTTTTTTCGCATTCATCTCGCTAACTTCGCTTATTATGGGGATCAGTTTCCGGGTTTCAAGGGAAGCGGACAGATTGTCACTATTTCATTTAACGCAAGGACATCCAGATCATGAAGAACCATTTCAAGTGTATCGGCATTGTGGGACATCCTCGTCACCCCACCGCCCTGACCACACATGAAATGCTCTGGCGCTGGCTGTGCAGCAAAGGGTATGAAGTGCTGGTTGAACAGCAGATCGCCCATGAACTTCAGCTCAGCAACGTGAAAACCGGCACGCTGGCGGAGATTGGCCAACAGGCCGATCTCGCGGTGGTGGTGGGCGGCGACGGCAATATGCTCGGCGCGGCGCGGACCCTGGCCCGTTACGACATTAACGTCATCGGCATTAACCGCGGCAACCTCGGCTTTCTCACCGACCTTGACCCGGACAACGCCCTGCAGCAGCTCGCCGACGTGCTGGAAGGCCACTACATCGCCGAGAAACGCTTTCTGCTGGAGGCCCAGGTGTGTCAGCAGGATTGCCAGAAACGTATCAGCACCGCCATCAACGAAGTGGTGCTGCACCCCGGCAAAGTGGCGCATATGATTGAGTTCGAAGTCTATATCGACGAAGTCTTTGCGTTCTCTCAGCGATCCGATGGCCTGATTATCTCCACTCCGACCGGCTCCACCGCCTATTCGCTGTCGGCCGGCGGTCCAATCCTTACGCCGTCGCTGGACGCCATCACCCTGGTGCCGATGTTCCCGCACACCCTTTCAGCGCGACCGCTGGTGATCAACGGCGACAGCACCATCCGCCTGCGCTTCTCTCACCGCTGCAGCGATCTGGAGATCAGCTGCGACAGCCAGATTGCCCTGCCGATCCAGGATGGCGAAGATGTCCTCATTCGCCGCTGTGATTATCACCTCAATCTGATTCACCCTAAAGATTACAGCTATTTCAATACATTAAGCACCAAGCTCGGCTGGTCGAAAAAATTGTTCTGATTTTCACGGCTGCCTCTTTACTGGATAAAAAACCAGTCTATACTGTACGAAAACACAGTATTGGTTTTTCATACAGGAAGGCAGCTATGTTGGCGCAACTCACCATCAGTAATTTTGCTATCGTTCGTGAACTGGAAATTGATTTCCACAGCGGCATGACCGCCATCACCGGGGAAACCGGCGCCGGGAAATCCATTGCCATCGACGCGCTGGGGCTGTGCCTCGGCGGCAGAGCGGAAGCCGACATGGTGCGTCGCGGCGCCACCCGTGCCGACCTGTGCGCGCGCTTCGCGCTGAAAGATACCCCTGCCGCCCAGCGCTGGCTGGAAGAGAATCAGCTGGAGAGCGGGCGTGAGTGTTTACTTCGCCGGGTGATCAGCGCCGACGGCCGCTCGCGCGGCTTCATCAACGGCACCGCCGTCCCGCTCTCGCAGCTGCGCGAGCTGGGCCAGCTGCTGATCCAGATCCACGGCCAGCATGCCCACCAGCTGCTGACCAAACCCGAACACCAAAAAACGCTGCTCGACGGCTATACCGGTGAGTATGCGCTTACTCAGCGTATGGCCGAGCACTATCGCCAGTGGCACCAGAGCTGCCGCGAGTTGGCCCAGCATCAGCAGCAGAGCCAGGAGCGCGCCGCCCGCGCCGATCTGCTGCAGTATCAGCTTAAAGAGCTGAACGAATTTAACCCGCTGCCGGGAGAATTCGAGCAGATTGACGAAGAGTACAAGCGCCTGGCCAACAGCGGCCAGCTGCTCAGCACCTGCCAGCACGCCCTTACGGTACTGGCGGACGGCGAAGAGGCCAATCTGCAGAGCCAGCTTTATACCGCGAAGCAGCTGGTCAGCGAGCTGGTGGGCATGGACAGCAAGCTTTCCGGCGTCCTGGATATGCTGGAAGAGGCGGCCATTCAGCTCAGCGAGGCCAGCGACGAGTTGCGCCACTACCATGACCGTCTGGATCTCGATCCGAACCGTCTGTTTGAACTTGAGCAACGGATTTCCCGACAAATCGCGCTGGCGCGTAAACATCAGGTGATGCCGGAAGAGCTGCCGGCGGTTTATCAGGCGATGCTGGAAGAGCAGCGCCTGCTGGACGACAGCGCCGGCTCGCTGGAATCCCTCAGCCAGCAGGTGGTCGAACATCATCAGCTGGCGCTGGAGACCGCACGCCAGCTGCATGCCCTGCGCCAGGCCAGCGCCGACGAGCTGACCCAGCTTATCACCGAAAGTATGCACTCACTTTCGATGCCGCACGGGGTCTTCGCGATTGAGGTCGCGTTCGATGAACGCCATCTCACCGCCGACGGCGCCGACCATATTGAGTTCCGCGTCACCACTAACCCCGGTCAGCCGCTGCAGCCAATCGCCAAAGTGGCCTCCGGCGGCGAACTGTCGCGCATTGCGCTGGCGATTCAAGTGATCACCGCGCGTAAAATGGAAACCCCGGCGCTCATCTTCGACGAAGTGGACGTCGGCATCAGCGGCCCGACCGCCGCCGTGGTCGGCAAGCTGCTGCGCCAGCTGGGCGAGTCCACGCAGGTGATGTGCGTGACCCACCTGCCGCAGGTCGCAGGCTGCGGCCACCATCATTTCTTTGTCTGCAAAGAGACCGATGGCGAGATGACCGAAACCCATATGCAGCCGCTGGATAAACGTGCTCGCTTGCAGGAGCTGGCCCGTCTGCTGGGCGGCAGCGAAGTCACGCGCAACACCCTGGCGAACGCGAAAGAGTTGCTTGCGGCGTAAACTTTTTGATTTTCACAGGGTCATAGTGAACAGCAAATTGCCTGCTGACCTGCAGCCGGAGGTTTCCAACGGCGCGAAGGTCTATTATTATCGGCATATTACAGATGAGCCACGTACTGCTCGGGCCCAAAAAGGAATCAAATCACTATGCGCTGTAAAACGCTGACTGCTGCCGCAGCGGTTCTTCTTATGTTGACCGCAGGCTGTTCCACTCTGGAACGAGTGGTTTACCGTCCTGACATCAACCAGGGTAACTATCTGGCACCAAACGATGTAGCAAAAATTCGTGTCGGTATGACGCAACAGCAGGTAGCTTATGCTCTGGGGACGCCAATGATGACGGATCCGTTCGGCACCAATACCTGGTTCTATGTCTTCCGTCAGGAGCCGGGCCACCAGAAAGTGACTCAGCAGACCCTAACCCTGACCTTCAACAGCGGCGGTGTGTTGACTAACATTGATAACAAGCCTGCGCTGACCAGTCAGTAAGGCCCGGAAAAGCAAAAAGCGCTCGATGAGCGCTTTTTTATGGCTGATAGTCGGTCTGCTGCAGGTTACTTTGCGGCGCTTTTCTCTGCCCGCTGGCGACGCAGCTCTTTCGGGTCTGCGATCAGCGGACGATAGATTTCCACCCGGTCGCCGTCGTGAACTTCGTCATGCAGCTTTACCGGACGACTGTAGATACCCAGCTTGTTTTTCGCCAGATCGATGTCATCACGCAGCGCCAGCAGACCGCTGGCGATAATCGCCTGCTCGACCGTCGCCCCCTCGTCCAGGGTGACCCGCTGCAGATACTGCTTTTCAGGCAGCGCGTAGGCGACTTCAACACGAATATTAGCCGGCACTGTAAACCTCTTTGGCGCGCGAAGTGAACGCCTGCACCATGTTAGCGGCCAGCTCTTTGAAGATCCGGCCAAAAGCCATCTCAATCAGTTTATTGGTAAACTCGAAATCGAGATGGAATTCGATTTTGCAGGCCTCGGGGCTCAGCGGAATAAACTTCCAGCCGCCAATCAGCTTCTTGAACGGGCCATCCACCAGGCTCATCAAAATGCTCTGGTTGCTGGTCAGTGTATTGCGTGTGGTGAAGGTCTTACTGATGCCGGCTTTGGACACATCAACCGCCGCCGTCATTTGCGTCGGCCCGAATTCCAGCACGCGGCTACCGGTGCAGCCTGGCAGAAAATCAGGATAGGACTTCACATCGTTTACCAGTTGATACATCTGTTCCGCGCTGAAAGGCACCAGCGCAGTACGGCTAATCTGAGGCATAGCAGGTTCCACATTTAAACACAGTGCAAATAATATCATTTATCTGCTGCTAAAAAAAACGCTGTGCCGCAACTCGTGCTAAGATGCGCAGTACACCTCGCAGGATGCGATCGAGGTAACTGTGTATAAGACGATGACTTCAGGACATTATGACTAAGAAAAAAGCCCACAAACCTGGATCAGCCACCATTGCGCTGAATAAACGCGCCCGTCACGAATACTTTATCGAAGATGAATACGAGGCTGGTCTCGCCCTGCAGGGCTGGGAGGTCAAATCCCTGCGTGCAGGCAAAGCCAACATCGGCGATAGCTATGTCATCCTGAAGGATGGCGAGGCCTTCCTGTTCGGCGCCAACTTTACGCCTATGGCCGTGGCTTCCACCCACTATGTCTGCGACCCGACGCGCACCCGTAAGCTGCTGCTCAACCAGCGCGAACTCGACACGCTGTACGGCCGCATTAACCGCGAAGGTTACACCGTCGTCGCCCTGTCGCTGTACTGGAAGAACGCCTGGTGCAAAGTGAAAATCGGCGTCGCCAAAGGTAAGAAACAGCACGACAAGCGTACCGACCTGAAAGATCGTGAATGGGCGCTGGATAAGGCGCGTATTATGAAGCACGCCGGACGTTAATTTCCCCTCCCCGAGGGCCAGCTCTCGCTGGCCCTTACGCTATATCCTTGTTGATGCTGCTTTTTCGTCCACCCTGCTGAAACAATCCTGCGTAATGGGGCTGGTAACGACATTCACAAATCTGTTATACTTGACCTACACATTGGGGCTGATTCTGGATTCGACGGGATTTGCGAAACCCAAGGTGCATGCCGAGGGGCGGTTGGCCTCGTAAAAAGCCGCAAAAAATAGTCGCAAACGACGAAAACTACGCTTTAGCAGCTTAATAACCTGCTCTGAGCCCTCTCTCCCTAGCTTCCGCTCTTAAGACGGGGATCAAAGAGAGGTCAAACCCAAAAGAGATCGCGTGGATGCCCTGCCTGGGGTTGAAGCGTTAAATCTAATCAGGCTAGTTTGTTAGTGGCGTGTCTGTCCGCAGCTGGCAAGCGAATGTAAAGACTGACTAAGCATGTAGTGCCGAGGATGTAGGAATTTCGGACGCGGGTTCAACTCCCGCCAGCTCCACCAAATAATGATCCGGATACGTCCGGTGAAGTACAGAAAGCCCGCATGGCACAAGCCCTGCGGGCTTTTTTGTATCTGTTGTTGTCCGAGAACATCCGGCTAAATCCAGTGATTATTGGTATACGTTTAGGTATACGGTAGGATGTATACCTAAAAGCGTATACCAATTCATGAAGGAGCGGCCACAGTGGCACGGACAACACGCCCCCTGACCAACACCGAAGTTCTGCGCGCTAAGGCGCTAGAGAAGGATCTAACGCTGCATGATGGCGACGGGCTTTTCCTGATAGTGAAAACCAGTGGCAAAAAACTCTGGCGTTTCCGTTATCAACGTCCGGCAACTAAACAGCGAACAATGATGGGGCTCGGTGCCTTCCCCGCCCTTTCGCTTGCTGATGCCCGAGGGTTGAGAGCGAATTACCTTGCCTTGTTAGCTAATGGTATCGACCCCCAAGTTCAGGCCGAAGTTGTTGAAGAACAGCAACAGATAGCTCTAGACAGTATTTTTTCGACTGTTGCGACAAACTGGTTCAAGCTCAAAAGCAAAAGCGTTACCCCTGATTACGCAAAAGACATTTGGCGTTCACTGGAGAAAGATGTATTCCCTGCCATTGGTGAGATCCCCGTTCAGCAAATCAAAGCCCGAACATTAGTTGAAGCGCTGGAACCAATCAAAGCTCGTGGGGCGCTTGAGACTGTACGTCGACTGGTGCAGCGCATTAACGAGATAATGATTTATGCCGTAAACACTGGTTTGATTGATGCCAATCCAGCATCAGGTGTTGGGATGGCCTTTGAGAAGCCCAAAAAACAAAACATGCCGACACTGCGGCCAGAAGAATTACCGAAGCTGATGCGTTCTTTAGTTATGTCAAATCTGTCTGTTTCGACTCGCTGCCTCATTGAATGGCAACTCCTGACACTTGTGCGCCCTTCTGAGGCCTCAGGTGCTCGATGGGCAGAGATCGATCTCGATGCAAAGCTCTGGACTATTCCAGCCCAGCGGATGAAGGCGAAGCGGGAGCATATAGTCCCTCTATCTCCTCAAGCATTAGAGGTTTTGGAGGTAATGAAGCCTATAAGCCTTCATCGGGAACATGTTTTTCCTAGCAGAAATGATCCAAAGCAGCCTATGAATAGTCAGACGGCTAACGCAGCTCTTAAAAGGATTGGGTTTGGCGGTAAACTTGTTGCTCATGGTTTGCGTTCAATAGCAAGTACTACTATGAATGAAGCAGGATTAAACTCTGACGTCATAGAAGCAGCGTTAGCTCACAGTGATAAAAATGAAGTTAGAAAGGCATATAATCGTTCGGTATACTTACCCCAACGTGTTGTATTGATGGATTGGTGGGGACTATACTGCCAGAACGAAAAGATAAACAATAAATTATTAAGGAAAATAGATGTCATCTCTTGATGCGTATTTTCGTGATGTTACTCATCACGAATTTGTTTTAGATACAGCACTTAGAACTCAAAAGCTAGATGATGTTGATAAAGACACTTGTAATTGTCCAATACCTGAACTTCTTGAGCTTGCACCTTTAATCATTGCTCAAAAAGATTTCTCATACGCATATTTATCCAATACCCTTGTTCTTACCCTACAAGATGCTGAGTATTATCCTCAGGGGAGTAGTAACCCAACACATCTGTGCCTCTTATTCAATGCAACAGATAGGAATGGCTCAACTACGGTGCTGAGGAATCCAAAACGACAAACAAGAAGAAAAATAGAACCAGATCATAAGGATGGAGAAGGCTATGAGTTCTCCTCTCACATATTGATTTCTCTTTCCGGCCAAAAAAGAACCTACAAGGCAGTAATAAGCCGCGCACCAAAAATATCAACAAATTTAATAGAATTGTTTTTTAACAAGATATTATTCCAGATTTCACGAGCTAACACAGAAAAATTCTCGATTAATGCCAAAACCAATGCCACTGACACATCTACAGGTAAAACTAAAAAAGTCTTATACAAACCTGTAGCCGAATTACGTGGGACATTAGACATAGAGTTATTCAATAAGATGAACAGTGGCGGCTTGTCGGAGGTAACACTGATAAGGTATGACACTGGAACAATCAATGTTCCTGATATGAATGGAGTTGTAATTCCAATTGAAAGTACCATGAAAATCAAGCCAGTAGAGCAATCTAAAAATGTAATAGCCTGGCTAAAAGATATTGGTGGACATTTCAATAAAAAGACAAATGGTAATTACAAAGATATCAGAGTTAAATATTATGATGACAATAGTAAAACGCGAACTGTAACAATGCACACCAATAATATAAAACTAGAGTCACTTGAAAAAACCTTTATCAAAAGAAGTGTAATTGATGGCTTCAGTTCGCGCCTAAGCAACTCATATGATAAGATAGACTCAGAAATTACAATTAAACTCCATAGTATTTTATGAGGTTACAATGTACATAATACACCAATTATTTAGACCTTTTGGATATCTAAGCATAAAAGGCGTCAATGGAAAGTTTATCTATGACTGGTTAATTCCATTGTTTTTATCTTTATTATCAATGGGTTACTTTTACGGCCTAACCACGCCATCCCTTTCTTTAAGTAATGATGGTTTTTTTAAAAATACCATATCATTCATTTCTATACTTCCGGGGTTTTACATCGCAGCATTAGCCGCCATCGCAACATTTAACAGGAAGCAAATAGATGACCCTTTAATTAGCGATAATGGCACTCCATACATTTATGTAAAAGGGGTAAAAGAGAATGGAAAACCATACCGAACAAAAGAAGACATGACACGCAGATTATTTCTTTGCATGTTATTTTCTTTTCTCACAGCAGAAAGCATAGTTCTTATTATGTTGCATACCTTTGCATCCCCTCTTATATCAGCAACAACAAACACTTATTGCTTAGCTATTTATTCATTTATTTTCCTATTAATTCTTTGGCAGTTGTTAGTGACCACTTTTTTTGGCCTTTACTACCTCGGAGATAGAATTCACCTCAACAACTGATTTTAAATTCTTTGAAGAATGGTGTGGGCGTTCCATCATTTGCGCCCACATAATTTCATGAATTATTACTTATCCCTACCTTCCCCAATTCGATATACAACCTCGTGGCACGAAGAATAAATTAACTTAATACTTGGCGCGCAATGATCTCCCCGTTCCGCCTGTCTGCTTCAAGCTATTACAGGACAGAATACATCAGTTGAATTCATGACAGGAACTGAGAGGCTTCTAAAATTACGCCCTTAACACCAAAAGTGCCTCATTTCCCTCATCCTTCTGGTGGTCTTTTCTTGCACTTCACCTGACCGCCTCAGAGGCTCACCACGCTCTCGAACAGCACCGCACCATCCACTGACACTACCGTGAACCCGCGCAGCGCAGGGACGCGCTCAGGCCGCGAAATTAAATATCATTAAATAAATACTTTACCGCTGGCGCGCAGTGCTTTCCCCGCCTCGCCTGCCCGCTTCGTGGGTCGGTTTTCATGCAGGTGCATGGGCAGGCTCAGGCCGTGCCGGGGCAGGGCTGCGAAGGGAGTGACGGGACGGGAAAGTGCATGCAAAACCATGCACCCTGTGGATGCATGGCTTAATTCGGGAAAAATAGCGGTATTTTCGGGGATTTTTTGCGGGGCTACCTGCCGGCCAGTTCCGCGCGCCGGCGTGCATAAATCAGGCTCTGTGCGGGGGTGTATTTTTCCTGATTATCCACCCGCGAAGCCGCGTCAGGCCTGAATCCGATGGCCGTTAAAATATCGCTGTCTTCTGCCGCATAATTAATTTCTTCACCGGTACTCAGCCACACGGACAGGGCTTCCCTCAGGTAATGCGCCGAACGGTCGAGCGCATGGCCGGTCAGGAGTGCGGGTTGCTGGCTGAGTCCCATCAGCTCCGGGGCAAGCGTGGCGGCCAGCTCTGTCCCGTGTGCCTGCATAAAGTCATTCAGCCGGTTGCGGATACTGATGCGCTGTACCGCTTCATGGGAGCGGATATAGCGCCCGGCGGCCTGATTTATCTCCCATTTTTTGACATCGATAATGTCGCGTAATTTCTGCATTCTGCCCGGTATACGGTCATCCCCGGCCAGCACCTGTTCCCGGTATTCCTGCTCTGCGGCCGCCAGTTCGGCTTTACAGTTCAGCCAGGCGGTTTCGTTCTTCTGACAGGCCTCAAAAGCCTGCTGTAGAGTAAGGGTGGTCATGGTCAGTTCTCCCCTGATTAATGACGGTATGGCGAGCTGTAGCAGCCCTGAACTTTACGGGGTGCCGGGGGTGTGACCGGCTCCGCGACAGGCGGCGTTTTCTCCGCCGGGGGCCGGATAACCTCGTCGATGGCTTCAGTGGTGCGGAACGTCGCCGAGCACTCAATATTGGTGCACTGGTGATAGCGCTGTTTGACGTTCTCCGACAGATAGCGGGAGGTGCGGGCATGCGCCGACTTTTTGCAGAACGGACAGTGCATCATGGCAGCAGCCCCCGCGCTTTCAGGTCAGCCTCGCGTTGACGGATTTTCTCCTGCCAGACTTTTAGCTGGCCAGGTGTGCTGGCGGCGTCGTGGTCCATGTGCGGAAGCGCGACGGCCGGGAAGCCGGTCAGGGAGAGCACCGGCTCATCCGCTGGCGTGACGGAGAAGTCGCTCACTTTCCTGGTCAGGAAGGTCACCACCTGATGCATGACCTCTTTCTCCGGCTCGGTGTAGCCCTGATGGCCGATGGTGTTGGCGAGCGGGTTTGCCATCACATCCGCTTTCAGCACCATCGCCCGGACCAGTGGCCCGAGGGTGTCGTTCAGCGCCCGGTCGAGCTCTTCCTTCGCATATTCAGACAGTACGGCATGATGCGCCTGGCGGAATGCCCGCGCGGTGCTGTTGCAGGCGACTTTCAACTGGTCGCGTTCAAAGGCCAGCACTTCGGTCAGGTTGTCACATTCCTGCGCCAGCTCCCGGCGGGCCACGCGTTCGATATGGCCGCTTTTCAGCTCATCGGTCAGCATGGCACCCCCGGCACGGAAAGCAGCGCGCCAGGTGCGGGTATCGCTGCCGTTGTCCTGCTCCAGCGCCGCTTTCTGCTCCTCTGCGCGGGTGATGGCCGTCAGGGTGTCCTCCATCCGGCGGGCCTGTTCAAGATGGGCCGCTCTGGCGGCGGCCAGTCGCTCCAGCGCCGGTTTCAGGTAATCAGGGATAAAGGGGGTGTCGGTCATGGCAGGTTTCCTCGTGGTTTCAACATGAGGTGATTCTGCCGGGGCACACACAACAACACGACCTGTTGCGGTTGTGGCAGTACTGGCACAAACAGGACGTTAAAACCCGGCTTGCCAGAGAAAGGTCTCAGGAAAAGCATACTCACCGTTTGTTTTTTTACATATAACTGTTCACTACTGTTCACTTTAAATAAAAAGATAAGTAATACAGTAAGTTAAGTGGTGAACAGTTGAGGGTATAAGTGTTCACCGACTGTTCACTACTGTTCACCTTTCTGTTTTGACGAAGCCCTGCTCATTTAGTCTTTTTTGCGATTAAAAACCAATAATATATAAGTAAAAGTAATCAGGAATGGGCCACCAGTTTGCCAACGTTTACCAAAAGATGGCCAACGTTTGCCACTGTCTAAAAATCGTTCTGTTGTGTGGTGGGCCACTACAAAATGACTTGTTGCCCTCAGAGAAAATATTCACAAAATAGAGAGCTACCCGAGGCCGGACGGACACGACCGGCACTGTATGGACTTTATGAGGTAGCCCGATGCACACCGCTTTTTCTTCCCCGTCTTCTGCCCCTGCCGCGCCGCTGATGCCGGTCTCTGACGCCGTTCAGGAGCGTTTTATCCGCCTGCCCGAAGTGATGCACCTGTGCGGGCTGTCCCGCTCCACGATTTACGACCTCATCAGCCGCGAGGCTTTCCCGAAACAAATCTCCCTCAGCGGGAAAAACGTGGCGTGGGCGCAGTCGGAAATCACCGGGTGGATGGCCGACCGTATCGCCGAACGCAACCGGGGCTATGACGCATGATGATGCCCGTTCCGCAAAAAGCCCCTTTTTCTGGCTTGCTTCCCTTCGTCGTTTCCAGGTATAGTTTTCTCGCTGTCGCAAAATCGGCAGCCGGGCGTAGGAACCCGTGTAATTCACAGGCGACAACAGACGCGCCATGCGTCTTTTTTTACGTCGTAGCTCAGGCACACCCATTTTTCGGGCTGTGGTGTTTATGCGCACACCGCAGCTCCGGCAAGATAATGGTGGTCCGGGCGGGGCAGCTTTCGGGCTGGCCGGTATTCTGTGGAGCCGGTATTCCTACCCCCGTCCGGGTCACCACCCATGAGCGTAGGAACTCCGGTGGTGGCAATAACCGCTATTCACAGGAGGTTGCCGCTATGGCTACGACCCTCACCCCGTCACACCCGCAGTTTGTCTTTGTATTTGCCGCCGTTCGTCGCGCAGACCGTCAGCTCCGCATCTGTATGCTCCGCGCCGTCGCCGGGGATGAACACGCCGCACGCCTTTCCCTCGTTCGCGATTACGTCCTCTCGTTTGCCGGGCGTCTGCCGGTGGCGGAGGTGCACGCATGAAACATACCACCCTCAGCATTAAAGAACTCGAATGCCTTGAGCACCTGCGCAACGTCGGCCACTTTGTCAGCGCGATGATGCAGGAGCAGGACTGCACTACCATTCGCCGCGACCCGGCGCAACAGTCGCAGCTTACCTCCGTGATTTACCTGATGACCGCCCAGCTCGACGGCGTGGTCGAGCGCTGCAACCAGCGCTGGCTGACCGGGGAGGGTAACGTATGAAAACGCCTCTGCCGCCCGTATTGCGTGCCGCCCTGTATCGCCGCGCTGTCGCCTGTGCCTGGCTGACCCTGTGCGAACGTCAGCACCGCTATCCCCACCTCACCCTCGACGCGCTGGAAAGTGCCATCGCCGCCGAGCTGGAGGGCTTCTACCTGCGCCAGCACGGCGAGGAAAAAGGCCGTCTGATTGCCTGTGCGCTGCTGGAAGATTTGATGCAGGCCGGGCCGCTGAAAGCCGCCCCGTCGCTGTCCTTCCTCGGGCTCGCCGTGATGGATGAGCTCTGCGCCCGCCATATCACATCGCCTGTACTGCACTGAGGGAGAAAACCATGAAAATGAACGTAACGGACACCGTAAAACAGGCGTGCGGCCACTGGCCGCGCATTCTCCCGGCGCTGGGAATGAAAGTGATAAAAAACCGCCATCAGGCCTGCCCGGTGTGCGGCGGGGCTGACCGGTTCCGCTTTGACGATAAAGAGGGGCGCGGCACATGGTTCTGTAACCAGTGCGGCGCCGGTGACGGCCTGAAACTGGTTGAGAAGGTGTTCGGCATATCGGCATCCGAGGCTGCCGGGAAGGTGAACGCCGTCACCGGCAATCTGCCGCCGGTGGCCCCGGAGGTGATGGCGGTCGCAGACGCCGGAACGGAGGCCGACCGCAAAGCGGCGGCCGCGCTGGCCGTAAAACTCATGGAGAAAACCCGCCCGGCCACCGGCAACGCCTACCTGACCCGCAAGGGCTTTGCCGGTCGTGAGTGTCTGACGCTGACCACGTCGCACAAAACCGGCGGCGTGGCCTACCGCGCCGGTGATGTGGTGGTGCCGCTGTATGACGAGTCCGGCACGCTGGTTAACCTCCAGCTTATTAATGCTGAGGGGCACAAGCGCACCCTGAAAGGCGGCGCGGTAAAAGGAGCGAGCCACACTATCGAAGGGAAAAAACAGGCCGGGAAACGCCTGTGGATAGCGGAGGGCTATGCGACGGCCCTTACCGTGCATCACCTGACCGGCGAAACCGTTATGGTGGCGCTGTCGTCCGTGAACCTTCTTTCTCTGGCGAGCCTGGCCCATCAGAAACACCCGGCCTGTCAGATTATCCTCGCCGCCGACCGTGACCTGAACGGCACCGGCCAGACTAAAGCCGCTGCAGCCGCAGCAGCCTGTGAGGGCGTTGTCGCCCTGCCGCCGGTGTTCGGTGACTGGAATGATGCGATGATGCTGAAGGGGGAGGACGCCACACGGAAAGCCATTTATGCCACCATCCGGCCAGCGGCACAAAGCCCCTTCGACACCATGAGCGAGGCGGAATTTACCGCCATGAGCGCCAGCGATAAGGCAATGCGGGTGCATGAGCATTACGGCGAAGCGCTGGCCGTCGATGCGAACGGCCAGCTCCTGTCCCGCTATGAAAACGGCATCTGGAAGGTGATAACGCCGTCTGATTTTGCCCGCGATGTGGCCGGACTGTTTCAGCGCCTGCGCGCCCCGTTCTCGTCGGGGAGAATTGCCTCGGTGGTGGATACCCTGAAACTGATTATTCCGCAGCAGGAGGCACCGGCACGCCGTCTGATTGGTTTTCGCAACGGGGTACTCGATACCCAAAGCGGCCTGTTCAGCCCGCACAGCAAATCGCACTGGCTGCGCACCCTGTGCGACGTGGATTTTACCCCGCCGGTGGAGGGCGAAACGCTGGAGACCCATGCGCCGAACTTCTGGCGCTGGCTCGACCGGGCGGCCAGTGGCAACCCGACAAAACGTAACGTGATTCTGGCCGCGCTGTTTATGGTGCTGGCGAACCGCTACGACTGGCAGCTCTTTCTCGAAGTCACCGGCCCCGGCGGCAGCGGGAAAAGTATTCTCGCCGAAATCGCCACGATGCTGGCCGGAGAGGATAACGCCACGTCAGCCGATATCGACACGCTGGAAGACCCGCGCAAGCGCGCCTCCCTGATAGGCTTCTCACTTATTCGTCTGCCAGACCAGGAGAAATGGAGCGGTGACGGTGCCGGACTTAAGGCCATTACCGGCGGCGATGCGGTCTCCGTTGACCCGAAATACCAGAATCCCTACTCGACGCACATTCCGGCGGTCATTCTGGCCGTGAATAATAACCCGATGCGCTTCACCGACCGCAGCGGCGGCGTGTCACGTCGCCGGGTAATCATCCACTTCCCGGAGCAGATAGCCCCGGAGGAGCGCGACCCGCAGCTCAGGGATAAAATCGCCCGCGAGCTGGCCGTGATTGTCCGCCAGTTAATGCAGCAGTTCAGCGACCCGATGAGCGCCCGCGCCCTGCTACAGTCGCAGCAGAACTCCGACGAGGCGCTGAGCATCAAACGAGACGCTGACCCGACGTTTGATTTTTGCGGCTATCTGGAGGCGCTGCCGGAGCCGGACGGGATGTATATGGGGAACGCGAACATTATCCCGCGCCAGCCGCGCCTGTATCTGTATCACGCCTATCTGGTCTACATGGAGGCCCACGGCTACAGGAACGCGCTCAGTCTGACCATGTTCGGCAAGGGACTCTCAACCATGCTGAAAGAGTACGGACTGAATTACGAGAAGCGCCGCACAAATCAGGGGATGCAGACCAATCTCGCCCTCAGGGAGGAAAGCAACGCCGACTGGCTGCCGAAGTGCGATGAACCCACCGCAACATAACCTACCCGGACCGGCATTGCCGGTCTTTTTTTGCCTGCTCACCGGCCAGAGTGAACAGTAAAGTGTTCACTGTTCACTGAGTGTTCACCAGATAACATAATGAAATTAAACAATAAAAACACCAAGTGAACAGTGTGAACAGTTTTCCCAGAAAAAACTTTTCACCCTCAAATGTTATCAGACTGCTCAGCTCCAAAGCGGTAATTCGATCATTTTTCTTCTGTACTCACCGAAGAATGAAATCAAAAATTTGAGACGTGTCTAAACATAGCAATAACTAATTTGCCTTCCTAGCTACAAGCTCATACACTATTAGTGCGAACTAGACATAACTATTGTATGTCTTCTATAGTTAAGTAAAAAACTCCGAAACTAAAATATAATTCGAGTCTTATTTATGGAACAAATTAAGCCAGACCAGCATTTGGATTATGCCTATTGGACATTCATGACTGGAACAAGACCTTTTCAAGGTATTGAGATGATTATCTCGAACATGATCAAGAACTTTAAAGAAGTCACAAACCATCCATGTGGATCTTTCAGTGCTACTAATGACATGATTGCAAGAATTGCAATTAGTGATACAGCAATCGTCATGTCATACTCATTGCTTGAGGGTTTTTTTCATGAAGAATTCGAGCACTACGTGAAAAATGAGAAGTCTAAAAAGCCAGGAGAATTAAGTGCTTTGATTAACACAGTATTTAATAAGCAAAATATAACTATCAAAGACTGGCGAAATAGAAGAAAGGTAGTTGATTTAGTGAAGGATCTGCGCAATGCGGTGGTGCACAGCAATGGACTAATAGATAATGATGTTTATAAAGAGAAGTGTATAGAACTTTTGGAAGAAGATTTTTTTGAATGTACTGCTCATTACCCAATACTGACTTTTGACGGGTCACTCTGGCTACTAAAAGAATTTAAAAGCATTGCTGATGAATATTCAAAAGCAGTTTTTATTGGGCCTGACAAATCATAGCAACAGACAAGCAACTGAATGCGGCATTAGTCATTAAGGAGAGCTCAATGGAAATTGAGTATGGTAGGAAGGCGGGTCGTCAGCGGCCATTTTAAATCTCCGTATTTGGTGAGCAAATACCTAAGAAAAAAGAACCTGCGGATATTACTTGCGAATATTGTCTGCATACCATCACAAGACGCAGTAATGGCGCATTACGAACATATGCACTTTAGTCAGAGCGAGAGACTGAGTACAACTTGGAGAACCCGCTTTATGCATACGGCAAAAAATCTAACCCAGCGTTCAAGCCGACTCGCATTCGAAGGTCGGCTTCACGTTTCGTTAGCGAATATCTGCTCAGGGTCAAAACAGTACATCAGCTTTTTGCTCACAGCAGACTATAACGCTTGTACCTATAGCCCGTAGAGGTGAACAGTAAAGTGTTCACTATTCACTGACTATTCACCACCTATCCTATTGAAATTTATATTAAATTACATATAGTGAACAGTGTGAACAGTTTTCTGTAAAAAGATTTTTTCTTAATGTGAGCCATGCTAAAACAGGTCTACTTAACTTCATGAAGCGCTCATAAAAACTTTCATTGGTATACGCTTAGGTATACCAATGAAAGTTGAATCAATAAAATTTAAATAAAAACAAACAATTAACATATTAAATCAGACTCCGCCAGCCCACCAAAATTCTCCATCGGTGATTACCAGAGTCATCCGATGAAGTCCTGAAAGCCCGCACGGCGCAAGCCCTGCGGGCTTTTTTGTGCCCTCAATTTGTCCCGCGCAGTCCAAAGAAAACTCATTAAATCCGCACCTTTTAGGCCTATTGATAGGCACAACGAAAAGCTCTGGTATTTTCACGTTACCGATACCCCGCTAGCCCCCCCTCTCAGAATTAGACCTCCCACGACACTCGCACAACCCTTTCACCCTCCGGCCGCGTCCGCGGCCGGAGGGATAGATTTACCCCTTGTGAGAATACGCGTCCAGCATGGCAAGGACCGCCCGACGCGCCGCATCGTCTGCGATATTGTCAGGCAGCGCATCAGCCCGCAGGTTGACATAAGCGTCAGCAGCCCTTCGAATGGCAATCCCGACGGAGTGACGATCGTGTGTTGCCAGAGTGGAAGTCAGCAGGCCATCGGGATCAATGCCGAGGGCTTCTATTCGACGAACGCCGCGTTGCGGTAGATTGGCGCGACGAAACAGCATCGGTCCCAGCACTTGTTCCCGGAAGAAAGACAGCATCCCCAGCGCTTCGAAGAGTTCCCCCCTGCCCAGTTTAACCACGGCATAATGCAGCCAGATCCAGGCCCGGGACTCAAACCACTCCGGCGTCATGTTCGGCCAGTGCGCGCTAAATTTTGCCAGCTGTCGCTTGAGAGCATCGTTATCACGGGTAAATAGCACGGCAGGCTCCTCAACGCGCTGAGTGAGCATGTCCAGGGTGATAAATTTCAGATCGACATGCAGAAGTTCCGGGCCAAACAGGCAGATCAGCAGGCGAGGCTCACCGACGTGTTCCCCGGTGAAAGCATGTAGCAGATGGCCGAGCGTTCCGGCGAACGCCATACGCTGAGCCATGATTTCGTCATAATAGAGAGGGTCGATCACCACCACGAAATCCAGATCGGAGTATTGATCAAACCCGCCATGGATAAACGAGCCGCCAGCGAGAAGGGAGTGGATCCGCGAATCAGACTGTAATTTAAGCTTCAGTTGCTCTGCAAAACTTCTGTGTAAATCGGGTAGCGTATTAAGCATACTTTTTCCTGTTCACAAAAAAGACAAAGCATTACAGAATATCGAGCGATTCATCAGCAGACCAGATATTTCTGCTGGAACCCTACCCTCCATCGCGAAGCGCTAAATGCAAGCAATACTCCCCTCAGACCACCTCGCTCATCCACTCAGCAAACGCCCGCACGGCGGGAGAGAGAAAGCGCTGGTGCGGATAGAGCAATGTGACGGGTACCGGGGGCGGCTGCCAGTCCGTCAGCACTTCCACCAGTCTCCCCTCCTGCAGGTGGTCAGCAACGATATTCTCCGCCAGCTGCGCCAGCCCAAATCCTGCCAGGCACATTTTTATATAGAGCCCCGTTTCATTCACCGCGGCGTTGCCGCTGACGGGTACAGAAAAGGTCTCGCCATGGCGAACGAAGCGGAACTCATCGGCCCGCCTCGCCTGACCGGAGAAATAATGCACAGCCCGGTGCTGAGAGAGCGCCTCCGGTGACGGCGGCACACCATATTCCCTGAGATAGTCCGATGACGCGCAGGTGACCCAGCGAAAGCGTCCCAGAGGGCGGGCCACCAGGCTGGAGTTGTTCAGCTCTCCCGTTCGTATCACGCAGTCGACGCCTTCCTGAATGAGATCGACCTGGCGATCGCTGACGCCGATCATCAGGTAGATATCGGGATAGCGCCGGTAAAAGTCCGGCAGATGCGGCATGACGATGAAATGCGCGATGCCCGCGGGCATATCAACCCGCAGGCGCCCCTGAGGCCGCGCGACAGACTCGCTCAGGGTGGATTCACTATGTTCGATGAGGGCGAGAATTTCCCGGCACTGCGCCAGATACTGCATCCCTTCCGGGGTAAGGCTCACCCGCCTTGTGGTCCGGTTCAGCAGCCGTACCTTCAGGTATTTTTCAAGGTTTTTAATGGTACTGGTGACAGTGGAGGCCGGCAGGGAAAGGGTTTCCGCGGCACGCACGAAGCTTCCTGCCTCCGCGACGCGCATAAACATCTGCATAGCCTGAATACGATCCACCTTCTTTCTCTCCTGTAGCGAGCAGCTTACCGACAGACGGCATGATTATTCGTGGATTATGAATAATGAAAACAATTTACGCACCTTTTTACGCTTAATCGCCTGGCGTATCGTTGCACGGTGGATTACGAAAGGGGGCCCGAAAATGAACATGCCCTCAATAAATATCCAGATAATCATTACGTTAAATAGCATGCACAAAGGAAAAACCATGTCCGTTCAGCCTGTCGAAATTAGTAAGGCCTATCGTTTATTGCAGGTCGGGTCCACCACCATGATTTCCGCAAAATATGATGGCGTCGAAAATGTCATGTCAGCCGCCTGGGTTGGGCTGGCAGGCGAGCGAAAAGTGGTGGCCTATATTGGCACCCAGGCTTTCACTCGTCAGCTGGTGGAAAAGAGCGGCTATTTCGTGGTGCAGATCCCCGTAGTCAGCCAGATGGCAACCGTCCTCTACGCTGGCGGGCGCAGCTATGCCGACGCGCCGGATAAAAATGACACCATCCCCTTCTTTTATCAGCCGGAATTTGATCTTCCTCTTGTGGCAGGCTGTGCGGGCTGGCTGGTGTGCAAAGTGATGCCCTACCCGGACATTCAGCAGCAACACAATCTGTTTATGGGCGATATCGTCGCCGCCTGGAGCGATGACCGGGTATTCCGCAACGGACACTGGATCTTTGATGATGCGCCGGACGAGCTACGGACCGTTCACTATGTCGCAGGCGGGCAGTTCTATGCCATCGGCAAAGGCAGCAAATTCGAACATGGGCCGGGTCAGGACTGACCCTCCCCGGTCATGCGGATCGCTGACGAGATGTCTGCGCAGCAGAGCGGCTGATACTCCGGCGCCAGACGCCGGGCGCCTGGCCGTACTGGCGCTTGAAGCTGCGGTTGAAGGACTGCTGGGAGTCAAAGCCGAGGGCAATCGCCACGTTCAGGATCGGCTCGTTGCTGTGGGCTAAGCGTTCGATCGACTTTTGCAGCTTTTGCGCCCGAATATATTCTCCGAGGGGCTGCCCGGTATGTTCTTTGAAGATCCGCTGCAGGTGCCACTTCGAATAGCCGGCTCGTCGGGCAACGGTGTCAATATCCAGACGGCTATCAAGATGGTTGTCGATCCAGTCGATCAGATCCTGAATGATGGCGCCAGTGTTCATCATGTTACCCCCTCGCGGCCGGTTAAAAGCATCTTTGTCAGTTGCATTTAAAGGTGGCCTGTTTTTACACAAAATGCAAGTTTTATTGTTACACTTAAATCCACGCCGGGATCGCGGTTTTTTATCTCCCCCTGGACCGCACATAAAGTGCAACAATTATTCTTGCACTTAGTTAAGCGCCTTCCTACAATCGCCGCGATAGTGTATTCGAAATTGTTACAGTTTTGTGGCGATGATCGACACAAATGGCCTTAAGCCAGCCCGGACAAAGGAAGTGGCGCGGCTTCTCACGCTGCGTCTTGCCCGGCGGCTACATTTACCGGAATAAAAATAATGAGCCTGCAAAAAACCTGGGGAAACATTCACCTGACCGCGCTCTGCGCGATGATGCTCTCCTTTCTGCTCGTCGGCTGCGACGACAGCGTCGCGCAGAATGCTGCGCCTCCCGCCCCGACGGTCAGCGCCGCTAAGGTGCTGGTGAAGTCGATCAGTCAGTGGGATAGTTTTAACGGTCGCATTGAAGCGGTGGAGAGCGTTCAGCTTCGCCCTCGCGTCTCGGGATACATTGATAAAGTGAATTACACCGACGGCCAGGAGGTGAAAAAGGGCCAGGTGCTGTTCACGATAGATGACAGAACCTATCGCGCCGCGCTGGAGCAGGCGCAGGCGGCGTTGGCAAGAGCCAAAACGCAGGCCAGCCTGGCGCAAAGCGAGGCGAACCGCACCGATAAATTAGTCCATACCAACCTCGTCTCCCGTGAAGAGTGGGAGCAGCGCCGGTCAGCCGCGGTTCAGGCGCAGGCCGACATTCGCGCCGCGCAGGCGGCGGTGGATGCCGCGCAGCTTAACCTCGACTTCACCAAAGTGACCGCCCCTATTGACGGCCGCGCCAGCCGGGCGCTGATCACCAGCGGTAACCTGGTCACCGCGGGCGACACCGCCAGCGTGCTCACCACCCTGGTCTCGCAAAAGACGGTGTACGTCTACTTTGACGTCGACGAGTCAACCTACCTCCACTATCAAAACCTCGCCCGCCGCGGGCAAGGCGCGTCCAGCGATAATCAGGCGCTCCCGGTGGAGATTGGCCTGGTGGGCGAGGAGGGTTACCCCCACCAGGGCAAAGTGGATTTTCTCGATAATCAGTTAACGCCGAGTACCGGCACCATCCGCATGCGTGCGCTGCTGGATAACTCGCAGCGTCTGTTCACGCCGGGGCTGTTTGCCCGCGTGCGTCTGCCGGGCAGCGCAGAGTTCAAAGCCACGCTGATCGACGACAAAGCGGTACTGACCGATCAGGATCGTAAATACGTCTATATCGTTGATAAAGATGGTAAAGCACAGCGCCGCGACATTACCCCAGGGCGGCTGGCAGACGGTTTACGCATCGTTCAGAAGGGGTTGAATCCTGGGGATAGCGTCATCGTCGACGGCTTACAAAAAGTGTTTATGCCGGGTATGCCGGTTAACGCCAAAACCGTTGCCATGACCTCCAGCGCCACCCTTAACTGATCCCTAATCAGAGAATCCAAGACATGGACTTTTCCCGCTTTTTTATCGACAGGCCGATTTTCGCCGCGGTGCTGTCGATTTTAATTTTTATCACCGGGTTAATCGCTATCCCGCTGCTGCCGGTGAGCGAATATCCGGATGTCGTCCCGCCGAGCGTCCAGGTGCGCGCGGAGTATCCCGGCGCCAACCCGAAAGTGATTGCCGAGACCGTGGCGACGCCGCTGGAGGAAGCGATCAACGGCGTTGAAAACATGATGTACATGAAATCGGTCGCCGGCTCCGACGGCGTGCTGGTCACCACCGTCACCTTCCGCCCGGGTACCGACCCGGATCAGGCGCAGGTTCAGGTGCAGAACCGCGTCGCGCAGGCCGAAGCGCGTCTGCCGGAGGATGTACGCCGTCTGGGGATCACCACCCAGAAGCAGTCTCCGACGCTGACCCTGGTGGTGCATCTGTTTTCGCCAAACGGGAAGTACGACTCGCTGTATATGCGCAACTACGCCACGCTGAAAGTGA
Organism: Klebsiella sp. 10; assembly: GCF_018223925.1. Lineage (NCBI taxonomy): Bacteria > Pseudomonadati > Pseudomonadota > Gammaproteobacteria > Enterobacterales > Enterobacteriaceae > Klebsiella > Klebsiella sp. 10. Next base: position 366,565 of record NZ_JAGRRB010000014.1, on the reverse strand, counting down.
AGGATGAGCTGGCGCGCCTGCCCGGCGTCGGCCAGATCCAGATTTTTGGCTCCGGTGAATATGCGATGCGCGTCTGGCTGGATCCCAATAAGGTCGCGGCCCGCGGTCTGACGGCTTCGGATGTGGTGACGGCGATGCAGGAGCAAAACGTCCAGGTGTCTGCCGGACAGCTTGGTGCCGAGCCGCTGCCGCAGGAGAGCGATTTCCTGATCTCCATTAACGCCCAGGGCCGTCTGCATACCGAAGAAGAGTTTGGCAATATCATTCTGAAAACGGCGCAGGATGGCTCGCTGGTCCGCCTGCGCGACGTGGCGCGCATCGAGATGGGTTCCGGTAGCTATGCGCTGCGCTCCCAGCTCAACAATAAGGATGCGGTCGGGATCGGTATCTTCCAGTCACCCGGCGCTAACGCCATCGATCTGTCGAATGCGGTACGCGCCAAAATGGCCGAGCTGGCCACCCGCTTCCCGGAAGATATGCAATGGGCGGCGCCGTACGACCCGACGGTTTTCGTCCGCGACTCCATCCGCGCGGTGGTGCAGACGCTGCTGGAGGCGGTAGTGCTGGTGGTGCTGGTAGTGATCCTGTTCCTGCAGACCTGGCGCGCGTCGATTATCCCGTTGATCGCGGTGCCGGTATCGGTGGTGGGTACCTTCAGCATTCTCTATCTGCTGGGCTTCTCGCTGAATACCCTGAGCCTGTTCGGGCTGGTACTGGCTATCGGTATCGTGGTGGACGACGCCATCGTGGTGGTGGAGAACGTCGAGCGTAATATCGAAGAGGGGCTTGCGCCGCTTGCCGCGGCGCATCAGGCGATGCGTGAGGTCTCCGGGCCGATTATCGCCATTGCGCTGGTGCTGTGTGCGGTGTTCGTGCCGATGGCGTTTCTCTCCGGGGTCACCGGCCAGTTCTACAAACAGTTCGCGGTGACCATCGCCATCTCGACGGTGATCTCGGCCATCAACTCGCTGACGCTCTCCCCGGCGCTGGCGGCCCTGCTGTTAAAGCCGCACGGCGCGAAGAAAGACCTCCCTACCCGGCTGATCGATCGCCTGTTTGGCTGGATTTTCCGTCCGTTTAACCGCTTTTTCCTGCGCAGCTCGAACGGCTATCAGGGACTGGTAGGCAAAACGCTTGGACGCCGTGGCGCAGTGTTTGCGGTGTACCTGCTGCTGCTCTGCGCCGCTGGGGTGATGTTTAAAGTCGTCCCCGGCGGGTTTATTCCCACCCAAGATAAGCTGTATCTCATTGGCGGCGTGAAGATGCCGGAAGGGTCGTCGCTGGCGCGCACCGACGCGGTGATCCGCAAAATGAGCGAGATCGGGATGAATACCGAAGGGGTCGACTATGCGGTCGCTTTCCCGGGGCTTAACGCGCTGCAGTTCACCAACACGCCGAATACCGGGACGGTCTTTTTTGGCCTGAAACCGTTCGACCAGCGCAAACACACGGCGGCGGAAATTAACGCGGAGATCAACGCCAAAATCGCGCAAATCCAGCAGGGCTTTGGCTTTTCCATCCTGCCGCCGCCGATTTTAGGTCTGGGTCAGGGTTCCGGCTACTCCCTGTACATCCAGGATCGCGGAGGGCTGGGCTATGGCGCGCTGCAAAGCGCGGTGAATGCGATGTCCGGGGCGATTATGCAGACGCCGGGGATGCACTTCCCGATCTCGACTTACCAGGCTAACGTGCCGCAGCTGGACGTGCAGGTCGATCGCGATAAGGCGAAAGCGCAGGGGGTATCGCTAACCGATCTGTTCGGTACGCTGCAGACCTATCTCGGCTCGTCTTATGTCAATGACTTTAACCAGTTCGGGCGTACCTGGCGCGTGATGGCCCAGGCTGACGGACCATACCGCGAGAGCGTGGAAGATATCGCCAATCTGCGCACCCGCAATAATCAGGGCGAAATGGTACCGATCGGCAGTATGGTGAATATCAGTACCACCTACGGGCCGGATCCGGTGATCCGCTACAACGGTTATCCGGCGGCGGACCTGATTGGCGATGCCGATCCGCGGGTCCTCTCTTCTTCGCAGGCGATGACGCATCTGGAAGAGCTGTCGAAGCAGATCCTGCCGAATGGGATGAATATTGAGTGGACGGATCTCAGCTTCCAGCAGGCCACCCAGGGCAACACGGCGCTGATCGTCTTCCCGGTGGCGGTGCTGCTGGCATTCCTCGTACTGGCCGCGCTGTATGAAAGCTGGACCCTGCCGCTGGCGGTGATCCTTATCGTACCGATGACGATGCTCTCCGCGCTGTTTGGCGTCTGGCTGACCGGGGGCGATAACAACGTCTTCGTGCAGGTGGGTCTGGTGGTCCTGATGGGCCTGGCCTGTAAAAACGCCATTCTGATCGTCGAGTTTGCCCGCGAGCTGGAGATCCAGGGGAAAGGCATCATGGAAGCGGCGCTGGAGGCATGCCGCCTGCGTCTGCGCCCGATCGTGATGACCTCCATCGCCTTTATCGCCGGGACCATTCCGCTGATCCTCGGCCACGGCGCGGGGGCGGAAGTCCGCGGCGTCACCGGGATCACGGTGTTCTCCGGGATGCTGGGCGTGACGCTCTTCGGTCTGTTCCTGACGCCGGTGTTTTACGTGACGCTACGGAAACTGGTGACCCGCAGGAAGCCGGTCCAGGAGGATCTGCCCGCCTAGCCTGCAGCAGATAACAAAAAAACCGCCTTCACAATTTGAAGGCGGTTTTTTTTCGTCACCAGAAAATGATTAATGCGCTTTTTTAAAGCGGGCGATCATTTCCGGCACCGGGTCGCAGCCGCTGGTATCGGCGTTTTTGACCGCCTCCAGCGCGCTGGCCACGGTATGGCGAGCGAGGACGTTTAACGAAGCCTGCTCTGCTTCATCGGCAACCGATTTGAAGTACCAGCAGGCGTTGGCGCTGACCACGCAGCGGGCCGGGACGTCAGGACGCGACGCCCACAGTTTTTTATCTTCGATAACCGAAAGATAGATATCACGCAGGGTGATCTTGTCCGCCGGACGGCCAAGATGAATTGAGCCGTTGCGACCAAGCGTGGAGACGATAATGCCGTCACGAGTTAGCGGAACCATTAGTTTACGGATAAAGCTCGGGTTCGCTTCCAGGCCGTAGGCCAGAATCGCACTCGTCGAACGTTCACCCATCTGCTCCGCCATTGCTACGCTGAGAACCATCTGCAAAGCTGTCGGGAAGCGGTAATCTAACATGGCAGTGTCCTGGGTTGCGGTGAATCTTGTTCTTTTTGGCACCGCAGAGGTGAATAATCAATGAACAACAATATAACAAATACGGGAATTTTTTTGAAGCAATCTGCGGTTAGCCTGCGAAGTAAATTTTCTGATTTCACGGGCAAAGGCGGGGCAAACACAGATTCCCCTTCGTACCGTTTTATTTAACGCAAACGCCATCCTTTGTTCCGCTAGCCGCGACCTGTCCACACCAGCGGCGCCTAACCCTGTGGATAACCTGGAGGCAGTTGCCTGGCAGCCGCAGCCCGGGCGGGCTACCGGCAGCCGTTCGTTTTTTGAACAGGGAAAACTCCCCCGCCGGGCAGCGCGCTAAGCGCGAAAATCACCACCCCGGCGCAGGGAAGCGCCCGCCCCGCTTAATAATTCCACTTCGGCCGCGCTACCGTATTTTTCTTCAGCAGGTCGCGGAACGCTTTCAGGTAGGGCTCATTGCTGCGCCCGCGCTTACAGATGGCCGAGAACGGCGACTGAAAGCCAAACTCGTTGGGCAGCAGCACCCGCAGGCGGTTCTCTTTGATCCACGGCCAGGCGTAATGCTCCGGCAGATAGCCAATATATTTCCCCGAGAGGATCAGCAGCAGCTGGGCGTCGACGGTCTCGACGGTGGCGCTCCCTTTGCTGAAGCCCCGACGGCGGAGATCGCTGGTGTTCCAGTAGCTGCGGGTCACCAGCGGGCACTGGCTGATCTGCTCTTTATCGAGCTGGCGGCTGAAGAACATCGGGTGCAGATCGCTGCAGTAGAGCCAGTGCTGTTCACGGTACAGCGGCTCGCTGATGATGTTATGCACCTGCGAGTTGTAGCTGCCGATAGCCAGGTCGATATGGTTGTTCAGCACGCCGTTCAGTTGCTCCGCCGGGGTGCGGATAATCAGTTTGATATGCACATGGGGAAATTTGTCGCTGAAGCTGCGCAGAACCACCGGCAGCGAGAGCGCCGTTTCGGTCTCGATGGAGTCGAGCGTCGAGATGCACAGGGTGCCGCTGTGCTCCCCTTTGAGCAGCGCCGACTGCCGCTCCAGCTCATTGAGTTCGCTCAGTACGCGGATCGCCTGCTGTAAAAACTGCTGACCTTTCTCGGTCAGAGAAAAGCCGCCGCGCCCGCGCTGGCAGAGGGTGAAGCCGAGCTGTCCCTCCAGCTGCGACATGGCATTGCTGATGGCGGAGACCGAAATACCCAGCTCCTGCTGGGCCCGGCTGTAGCTCTCCAGGCGGGCCACCGCCTCGAAAACCTGCAGCTGGCGAATATTGAGGCTGGCGTCGTGATGCATCGTATTTAGTTCACCAATAAATGAACTGAGTATTTACGCCAGACGATGTAAAGTCCAGCGCGGGTTGCGCACTATCTCTCCTGTTACGTTTCATCCGTCAGATTCAGGAGCAGACATGGATAACCTCTTTCACCAACCGCAGGGTGGCAATGAGATGCCACGCTTCGCCGGACGCGCCACAATGATGCGCCTGCCGTTTATCGAAGATTTACAGGGACTTGACGCGGCATTTGTCGGCATTCCGCTGGATATCGGCACCTCGCAGCGCTCGGGCACGCGCTACGGACCACGCTATATTCGCGCCGAATCGGTGATGATCCGTCCGTACAATATGGCGACCGGCGCCGCGCCGTTCGACTCGCTGTCGGTGGCTGATATCGGCGATGTGCCGATCAATACCTACAGCCTGCTCAAATCGGTGCAAATTATCGAAGATTACTACACCGGTTTGAATAGTTATCCGCTGATCCCGCTGACCCTCGGCGGGGACCACACCATTACCCTGCCGATCCTGCGGGCGCTGACCAAAAAACATGGTCCGGTGGGCCTCATCCACGTCGACGCCCATACCGACACCAATGATGAGATGTTCGGAGAGAAAATCGCCCACGGCACCACCTTCCGCCGCGCCGTTGAGGAGGGACTGCTCGACCTCAAACGGGTGGTGCAGATTGGCCAGCGCGCCCAGGGCTATGCCGCCGGCGACTTCCAGTGGGGCGTTGACCAGGGCTTTCGCCTGGTGCAGGCGGAGCAGTGCTGGCATACCTCGCTGGCGCCGCTGATGGCCGAAGTCCGCCAGCAGATGGGCGACGGGCCGGTGTATCTCAGCTTTGATATCGATAGCCTCGATCCCATCTGGGCTCCAGGAACCGGGACGCCGGAAGTTGGCGGTCTGACCTCCATTCAGGCGCTGGAGATCGTCCGCGGCTGCCGCGGCCTGAATCTGATTGGCGCGGATCTGGTCGAGGTCTCGCCCCCCTACGACGTGAGCGGTAATACCTCCCAGCTGGCGGCCAACCTGCTGTACGAGATGCTCTGCGTCCTGCCCGGCGTGAAGTACGCCTGAGGAAGCCGCCATGGAGCTGAAATGCTTTCGCACCCTCTGGGGAGTGACGACCCCCTGGCCGCAAACGCTGGATGAACTGCAGCGTGTCGGCTGCTGCGGTATCGAAGCCCGCGTGCCGTTAACGGTGGCCGAGCGGCGGCAGCTCGCCGACCGCCTGCAGGCGTCGGGGCTGGAGTATATCGCCATTCTTTTCAGCGGCGGCGGAGTGCTCCCCGCCCAGCATGAAACGCCGGAGCAGCATCTGGCGCGCCTGCAGACCCGCTTCGCCGAGGCCAGCAGCCTCAACCCGCGCTTTGTCAATCTGCTGGCGGGCAACGATCGCTGGCCGCTGGCGCAGCAGGTCGATTTTCTCGGCAAGGCGCACGAGCTGGCCGCCGGGTTTGGTTTGACCTGCAGCTTTGAAACCCATCGCGCCACCTCGCTGTACAGCCCGTGGCTCACGCTGGAGATTATTCAGCAGCTCCCCCAGTTGCGCTTTACCGCCGACATCAGCCACTGGGTGGTGGTCAGCGAGCGCCTGCTGGATGACCCCAGCGATGACTTCAGCGCCTTTATCGACCGCGTGCATCACGTGCAGGCTCGGGTGGGCTACGACCAGGGGCCGCAGGTGCCGCACCCGGCGGCGCCAGAGTATCAGTCGGCACTGGCTTTTGCCGAGCGCTTCTGGCAGCAGGTCTGGCATTCACAGCGCCAGCGCGGCTACCCGCAGACCACGCTGACCCCGGAGTTTGGCGCCGACGGCTATCTGCACCATCTGCCGTTCACCAACGTTCCGGTGGCCGACCTCTGGTCGCTCAACGCCTGGATGGCCGCGCGCCAGCAGGCCCACTTTCAGCAGTTTTTAACGCTCACTGAACAGGAACCGCAGCCATGACCGCCGTGAAGCACGCTTTTACTGAACTCCCGACCATCGATATCCGCGATCTGGCCGGCGACGATCTCGCCAGGCGCCAGGTGGTGGCCGACGCCATCGGCCGCGCGGCGCGCGAGGTGGGCTTTTTCTACATCACTGGCCACGGCATCGACCCGGCGCTGATCGCCGGCGTCCGCGAGGCGGCGAAGCAGATCTTCGCCCTGCCGATGGAGGAGAAGATGAACTATTACATCGGCCACTCCAAAAGCCATAAGGGCTACGTTCCGGAAGGAGAAGAGATCTACGGCTCCGGCAAGCCGGACCATAAAGAGGCTTTCGATATCGGCTTCCAGGCAGCGGATGACCATCCGCTGGTGCTCGCCGGCACGCCGCTGATCGGCGCCAATGAGTGGCCCGATCTGCCGGATTTCCGCGCGCGGGTGCTGGCCTACTACGACGCAGTCTTCGCCCTCGGCCACCGTCTGTTCGACGCTTTCGCCCTCGCGCTCGGCCTGCCGGAAGGGTATTTCAAACCGATGGTGACCTGCCCGCCGGCCAAGCTGCGGCTGATCCATTACCCGTTCGACGCCAGCGTCGAAGATGTTCCCGGAATTGGTGCACACACCGACTATGAGTGCTTCACCCTGCTGCTCGCCGACCAGCCCGGCCTTGAAGTCCTCAATGAAGAAAGCGTGTGGATCGATGCACCTCCCGTCAAGAACGCCGCCGGAGAAGAGGCGTTCGTGATCAATATCGGCGACATGCTGGAAGTGCTCAGCGCTGGCACATTTGTTGCTACAGCCCACCGGGTGCGCAAAGTGCCGCAGGAGCGGTACTCCTTCCCGCTGTTTTTCGCCTGCGATTACCACACGCTGATCCGCCCGCTGCCGACCTTCCTCGCCGCCGGCGAAGCCGGTGAATATCAGGAGCTCAGCATCGGGGAGCATATGTGGAGCCAGGCGCTGCAAACCTATCGCTACCTGCGCGAGAAGGTCAATCGCGGTGAACTTCAGCTACCGGAGCGCGCGCGCGGCACCAATACCTTTGGCCATTTGAAAAAACAGGCACAGCAAAAAAACCCCTAACCACCCGTGAGGAACCATGATGACTAGCACCCTGAAAAAAATCTCGCGCCGTGTCGCGCTTACCCTCGCCGTCAGCGCCTGTTTTTCCCCTGTCACCCAGGCGGCGGAACTGCTGACCGAGGGCGTCTTTAAGGTGGGGATGGAGGTCACCTACCCGCCGTTTGAGTCCTATGACAGCAATAACAACATCGTCGGTCTCGACCCGGATTTCGCCGCGCTGATCGCCCAACATCTGCAGGCCAAACCGCAGCTGATCGACACCAAGTTCACCAGCCTGATCCTCGGCATCGGCAAGAAATATGATGCGGTGATCTCCGGGATGTACGTGACGCCGGAACGCCAGAAACAGGCCGACGCCATCCCTTACGCCCTCTCCGGCGCGTCGATCATCGCCCTGAAGGGCGGCGCGGTGCAGCCGAAAACCGAAGATGAGCTGTGCGGCGTGAAGGTCGGCCTGCAGGCAGGCACCACCTGGGTGACCAGCCTGAAAAAACACTCCGATGAGTGGTGCCTGAAAAACGGCAAACCGGCCATCACCATTCAGGAGTTCCCGACGGCGCCGGAAGCCTCGCAGGCGCTGCTGTCGAAGAACATCGGCGCCCAGCTTGAGATTGCCCCGGCAGCGCAGATCATCGTCGACAAGAGCCGCCGCCGCCTGGCGATAAGCTCTACGCGCCTGGTCTACCCGCTGCCGCTGGGGATCTACGTCGCCAAAGGCAACACCGAGCTGGCGGAGGCGATCAAGGCCACCCTGGCCACGCTGAAGGCCAACGGCCAATATGCCGCGTTGATCAAAAAATACAACTTAGAAAGCATCGATTAAGACAATAAGCACTGCGCAACAGGAGTCAGTATGGCGTTCGATTGGGGATACTTTTTTTCATTGTTTAGCATTGGGGCATTCTGGCAGGCGTGCGTGACCGTGATCGTGGTCAGCACCTTGTCCTGGGGGATCGGCCTGGTGGTCGGTTTTCTGTTAGCCTGCGCGAAGCTCTCCGCGCCGCGCTGGGTCAAGATCCCCGTCGAACTCTATATCTGGTTTTTTCGCAGCGTGCCGCTGATGGTGCTGCTGGTGTTTGTCTACAACCTGCCGCAGCTGTTTCCGGTGACCCAGCCGCTACTCGGGGTGCCGTTTATCGCCGGGCTGGTGTCGATGACCGTCACCGAAGCGGCCTATATGGCGGAGATCCACCGCGGCGGCCTGCTGTCGGTGGCCAAGGGGCAGAGCGAGGCGGGCCATGCGCTGAGCTTCAGCTTTATCGGCATCCAGCGGCTGATTGTTATTCCTCAGGCGTTTCGCATCTCGCTGCCGACGCTGATCAATGAATACATCACCATCATTAAGCTGAGCTCGATTCTGTCGGTGGTCTCCTTACCCGAGCTGCTGCTCACCGGCCAGCGCTTGTATGCGCAAAATTTCCTCGTGATGGAGACCCTGCTGGCGGTGGCGGTGTACTACGTGATGGTGGTTACCGTCTTCACCTGGCTGTTCCGGGCGCTGGAAAATCGTCTCGATATTCAGCGCAAGCGTCCGCAAACCCTCAGCGAGGCGGAATGCCAGGCGCTGCGCCAGAGCCTGCCGGCGCTGACGGAGGAGATCAAAACGCCGGCCGTCAACGGCGCGCCGCCAGCGCTCGATCTGCGGGGCATCCGCAAATCCTGGGGTCAGCATGAGGTGCTGAAAGGCATCGATCTGCAGGTGGAGAACGGGGAGGTGATCAGCATCATCGGCCCGTCCGGCTCCGGCAAAACCACCCTGATCCGCACCATCAACGCCCTCGAAAGCCTTGATGGCGGGGAGATCATTCTCTACGGCGAGGACTATCTGAAGGGCGGAGCCATCGTCGACAAACGCCAGATGCGCGCCGGGGTGCGGCGCATCGGCATGGTCTTCCAGAGCTTCAACCTGTTCCCCCACCGCACGGTGCTCGACAACGTGATGCTGGCCCCGCGCTATCACCAGCTGCTTGACCAGCCGGTCGCCCGCGAGCAGGCCCTGGCGCTGCTCGACCGCGTCGGCCTGCTGGCCCATGCCCACAAATACCCCTGGCAGCTCTCAGGCGGCCAGCAGCAGCGCGTGGCGATCGCCCGGGCGCTGGCTCTGAAGCCGGACATTATGCTGTTTGACGAGCCAACCTCGGCGCTGGATCCGGAGCTGGTAGGCGAAGTGTTGAAGGTCATTCAGTCGCTGGCCCGCGAAGGCATGACCATGCTGATTGTCACTCACGAGATGGAGTTCGCCCTGTCGATTTCCGACCGCGTGGTGCTAATGGAGAACGGCGTGGTGCAGGCCGATATCGCCCCGCAGGTGATCCGCAGCCCGCTGGAGGCCCCTTCTCTGCAACGAATCCGTGAATTTATGGGAGTACGCTAAATGGCAACTGAGCAACACCTGCGCCAGCAGTTGGCCGCCGCCTACCGGCTGGCGGCGCTGTTCGGCTGGGAGGATACCCTCTACACCCACTTCTCCGTGCGCCTGCCCGGCGACGGCGAGCCACGTTTTTTAATTAATCCCTTCGGCATGATGTTTGACGAAGTTACCGCCAGCAACCTGATCGTGGTGGATATGCAGGGTAAGGTCGTAGAGGGCGACGCACCGGCTAACTCGGCGGGCTTTACCATCCACAGCGCGGTGCATATGGCCCGGGAAGATGCCCACTGCGTGATCCACACCCATACGCTGCCGGGAATGGCGGTGGCCGCCTGCGAGGACGGCCTGCTGCAGCTTAACCAGATCAGCACCGAATTTTACCAGCGCGTCGGCTACCATCCCTATGAAGGGGTGGCCTTTGACCTCGACGAACGGGCGCGCATCCAGCGCTCGCTGGGGAATAATATCGCCATGATCCTGCAGAGCCACGGCCTGCTGTCGGTGGGCCGCACCGTGGCCGATGCGTTTTACATCATGTACTACCTGAACCGCGCCTGCGAGATCCAGATGGCCACCGCCCAGCTGGCGGCCCTCAGCCCGATCCACACCATCGCTCCGCACCTCAGCCAGCACGCCTGCGAGCAGCTGATGGGCGTGGAGCATGAACGTCAACAGGTCTGGCAGGCGTGGCTGCGCCGTCTTGACCGTCTCGATACCTCTTACAAAGACTAACGCCTATGTCTGATATCACTATCGTTGTGGATTGTAACGACGCGGATTTCGCCCGCGATATTTGCGCCGCCCTGCAGCAGTTTCCCGACGTCACGGCGCTTCTGCCCCATCACCAGGCGGCGCGCGACGCCCAGTACGCCAGCTGCTGGTTCCCGGACCCGCAGCTGCTGAGCCGCTCGCCGGGGCTGAAGCTGATCCAGGCCGCGTCCGCCGGGGTCGATCATCTGCCGCCCGCGCTGTTCGCCAGCGAGATCCCGCTGTGCCGGGTGATCGATGAAGATTTTCGCCACGGCATGTTCGAATATGCTCTGTGGAGCGTCCTGTGGTTTCAGCGCCATTTCGACCGGGCGCTGGCCCACCAGCGAACCCAAACCTGGAAGCTCTATCCCCAGCGCGCCGCCGCCGACTTCCATATCGGCATTATGGGTCTGGGCGAAATTGGCGGCTATATCGCAGACCAGCTGGCCTGCCTCGGCTATCGGGTCTCCGGCTGGTCGCGCAGTGAAAAGCAGCTGGCTGGTGTCACCTGCTATCGCGGCGAGGAGGCGCTCGACCACTTTCTTGGGTCGCTTGACGGGCTGATTAACCTCCTGCCGCTCACCGCGCAGACCCGGGGTATCCTCGCCGCGCCGCTGTTCAGCCGGCTACCCGCCGGGGCGGTGTTGATCAATTGCGGCCGCGGGGAGCATATGGTCAATGAGGATGTGCTGGCGGCGCTGGAGAGCGGCCAGCTCGCCGGGGCGGTGCTCGACGTCTTCCCGCAGGAGCCATTGCCGGCGGACGATCCGCTGTGGCGCCATCCGCAGGTGGTCATCACCCCACATATGGCCTCTGCGGCCTCTGCCGAGGTGATCGCCCGCCAGCTGCTGGAGAACATTCAGCGCCAGCGCCGCGGGCTGCCGCTGAAGAACCTGGTCAATAAGCACGCCGGTTACTGATCCCCGGCTATATCGCCGCTGCTACGCTTAATAGGAGATCCACAACCAGAAGGCAGGAACATGAAGATTGATTTAGCGGGGAAAGTCGCGCTGGTCACCGCCTCCACGGCGGGTATTGGCTTCGCCATCGCCAAAGGCCTGGCGGAGAGCGGCGCAGAGGTCATCCTTAACGGGCGCAGCGAGCAGAGCGTGAACGCCGCGATCGCCCGGCTGCAAAATGAGGTGCCGGGCGCGAAGGCGCGCCCCGCCATCGCCGACCTCAGCGACGCCGACGGCGCAGCGCAGCTGCTGCGGGCCGTGACCGGCGTCGATATTCTGGTCAATAACGCCGGGATCTATGGCCCGCAGGATTTCTACGCCACCGACGACGCGACCTGGGACAACTACTGGCAGACCAACGTCATGTCCGGCGTGCGCCTGTCGCGAGGGCTGCTCCCGGCGATGGTCAGCAAAGGCTGGGGGCGGGTGGTGTTTATCTCCTCGGAATCGGCGCGCAATATCCCGGCGGACATGATCCACTATGGCGTCACCAAGACCGCGCAGCTCTCGCTGGCCCGCGGCCTGGCGAAATATGTCGCCGGCAGCGGAGTGACCGTTAACAGCGTTCTGCCAGGGCCAACGATTTCCGACGGCTTTGCCGAAATGCTGAAAGACGAAGTGGCGAAAACCGGTCAGTCGCTGGAGGAACTGGCGAAAGCGTTTGTCATGACCCATCGTCCGAGCTCGGTGATCCAGCGGGCGGCCTCGGTGGCAGAGGTCGCCAATATGGTGGTCTACGTCTGCTCGCCGCAGGCGTCAGCCACCTCCGGCGCCGCGCTGCGCGTCGACGGCGGCGTGGTGGATGATATTCTCTGAATCCCCTTTATGCAGGGGAGCCCCCTCCCCTGCCGCCTTCCCGGGCGCTAAAAAGCGCAAAATGTTAAAAAACAGCCGCAAAGTCGCACAAAGTGAACAGGAACATGTATTCCCAGAACTTATGATATTTGTTTTAAGCATAAATTGTGGTGTTAATGTCTCTGTTACGAAGCTTGCTTTTCTTTTTCGGCGCGGCGGTCGCAGCCGCCCTCGCGGTACTCTGCCTGTGGGTGGATATTCGGGTGTTTGGCAACGACATCCCGGAGGTGTCGCTCACCGAAGTGGTCCAGGAGAGCGTGCTGGCCGTTATCGTGCTGGTTCATCTGCTGCTGGCGCGGAAATATGCCCACTTGCGCTATAGCAATATCCTCATCGGCGGCTTCTTTCTCGCCATGCTGATCCGTGAGCTGGATGGCCTGTTTGATTTACTCTCCCACGGCAGCTGGGTGTGGTTTGCCCTGCTGGCCACCGCGGGGTCGCTGCTGTTGCCGTTGCGCCATCTGCGTAAGACTCTGTCGCAGCTGGCGGCGTATACCCGCACGCCCTATTACGGGATGATGATCAGCGGCCTGCTGGCGATTCTGGTCTTCTCTCGGCTGTTTGGTATGCACGGCCTGTGGTACGCCGTGCTGGATGAGAACTTCGCCCGGGTGGTGAAAAATACGGTCGAGGAAGGCAGCGAGTCGTTTGGCTATATGCTGTGCCTGACCGCCACCCTCGGCTACGCCTGCTACTTTCGCGGTCTGGCGCGACAGGCGCTGTCGCCGCAGCGCTAATCGTGGACGATAGCCACCGCCGGGCGTGTCTGCCGGCGGTGGCGCGCCGCCGCGGTTAACCGCGAATTTTCCACTTCCGTTTGAGAACCTCTTTGTCCTGGCTATCCAGCCACTGATTCACTTTCTTCAGCAGCGCCGGGTTATCTTTACTCATCATATACACCTTGTTGCTGGCGGTGCCGGCGAATGGCGTTTCGTTGGCAACGCAGAACACGCCGGGCTCTTTGCTCTGGTAATAGTCGCCTTCAATCAGATCGGTCACCATCATATCGGCCGTTTTCTGCCGCAGCGCCTGCAGGTTATCGACATTGTTCTGCACGCGAATAATTTGCGCCTGCTTGATGTGTTCATCGACAAAACTCTGGTTTGTGCCGCCAGGGTTGACGATCACTTTCACGTCCGGACGGTCAATTTTTTCCAGCGAACCGAGCCGCGGGGCGGCCTGGCAGTTGGCTAAGGCGATTTTTCCGTTCGCCACTACCGGATGGCTGAGGGCGAAGGCTTGCGCCCGCGCCGGGGTCTCGGTAACCCCACCCATCGCAATATCAAACTTGTCCGCCTGCAGATCGGCGGCGAGCGCGGGCCAGCTGGTGTAGACGAAGCTCACCTTGAGTCCGAGCGTGCGCCCGAGATCGCGGGCCATGTCCACGTCATAGCCCTGCAGTTCGCCGGCGGCATTGCGAAACGCCAGCGGCGCGTAATCGCCCGGCACGCCCACCTTCAGTTCACCGCTGTGCTCGATGGATTGCATATCGCGCGCCTGGGCGCCGCAGGTCATTATCGCCAGCGTCAGCGCCAGCCCCACCGTCAGTCTCATTTCGCCATCCTTAAAGTTATCGTTTTTCATGCCAGAGTGACCGGCCGCATCAGTCACAGTATCCGCAGTGCGAGCCAGGGCATTCATCCTATTTTTAAACACCGGGACATACAACCCGACGTGGGGCAAAACGTTAATTAATCCTCTTTCTCGCTGTGAGCTTGCTGGTTGTTTTGACTTTCAGTAAAATGCCCCGCAGCGCATTCATATTTTATTCCTGGCTATACGTTTAATATATTATTTATTATCGTTTATTTTACTTTTCTCTTATGCGTTAATAGTTGAATCTTAAATTATAACCTTCTGATTAATAAGTAAAAACACTTCATGCAACATCTTTCATTAGGATTTTTCTAATGATCCTGCTTATCATCTTATTTACTCCCTTCCTCTCCAGCAGTAATACTTGGTTACAGAAGCAGTGTATAAGGAAATACATTATGATTATTATCATTTCCGCCAATAAATTTTTTATTAACGGCATCCGGTCTCTGGTTAACATGACCATGAGTGCTCAACGTCGGTATAGTCAAACATTGTTTCTGGATAATATTTCTGACGTGAATGATAAAAGTCTAACCATAGCCAGAACCATTATCGTGGACTATAGCCACCCGGACATTCAACAATTAGCCGCACTGCTCTATCGTAAAAAAAAGATCATTCATGGCGATATCGTTTTTGTCGTTAAAAGTGAGATTCTTGCCGATCCAGTCGAAAACATTATCATAAACTCTATTTCGACGATCGTGCTTGATTATATAGATGTTACCCAACGGCTGCAGAAATACTTACAGAATGCGTCTGATCATCGCTGTATTAAAGTGTTCAGAAAATCAATTAGCTCGCTGGACAGTTGTGTCAATATTAAACTTACGAAACAGGAGGACTCTCTTCTCCCCTATATCATCTCAGGTTTAAATAATAAGAAAATTGCTCAGGCCACCGACCTTAGCAATATGATGATCAGTCACTATCGGAGAAACATCTACCAGAAACTCAATGTACGCAATATTGCAGGCCTGTATCATTTCCTGCACTCCCTGGAGGGGGGATAAGTTCGCTTTATGGCTATCACAACAACAGAGCTAACGGCTTATGCAGCGTCAATGAGTATGCCTGGCTATTAGCTTCCCTGGGTCACAACAGAAGGAATTGGCTATGAAAATGAAATCACTTTGCCTGGCAATGGCACTCGTCGGCTTGACCTCACACTATGCCGCCGCGGCGGACGGTACGCTGTATTTTTCAGGTACAATTGTCAACTCAAGTTGCAAACTGGCAAGCGGCAATGAGAAGGGTCTCATTGAAGTTAAGATGGGCGCTGTTCCGCTGTCTAAATTAAAAAATGATACCAATGGCACCGGGCCAGAAGTTGGGGTCAATATTAGCGTCAAAGATTGTGAAGCGGGCACGTACTATATTGTGCTCGACGGTGCTTCAGCCAACGAGGCGCCTATCACTAACGTACTGGCTCTCGATGCGGGTAATCCTACAGCTAAAAAAGTCGGCATTAAGCTAACCGACCGCAACAATACCCCGGTCACGCTCGATAAACCTTTCGATCCCAACGTCGACCCGAGTATTACGGTCAATGCCGATGGCACCGGTACCTTCAACCTGAAAGCCTACTACTATACCTGGGATAAAGACAACGCCGAAGCTGGCGACGGCAATGCGACCGCCAGGTTTACCATTATGCAGGAATAACACCTGGCCAGGGACGGCACGACGCGGATAAGGGGTAACATATGAAAACGCTGCTGGCAGTGATCATAGGCGCTTTGGCTTTTCAGACCCAGGCGGCCATTACCATCGATGCCTCACGGGTTATTTATTTGGGCAAAGATAAATCGGCCAGTCTGAAAATTAACAACCGAAGCAGCAAAAACTATATCGTCCAGACCTGGCTTGATACGGGTCCGGAGACCCCCAGCAGCGGCTTACCCATTGTGGCAACGCCGCCCCTGGTCAAATTACGCCCCGAGCAATCGGCACAACTGCGCTTTATTTACTCAGGAACCGGTCTTCCTGCCGACAGGGAAAGTCTGTTTTGGGTGAATATTCAGGAGGTCCCTCCTGCGCCTGAGGAAAATAACATCCTGCAGTTCGCAATTCGCACTCGATTAAAACTATTTTATCGCCCGCAAGGAATTGCCACATCGCTGCCCAATGCCGTTGAAAATCTGCAGTGGCAGCAAAGCGCTAACACGTTATCTTTTACTAACAACAGCCCACTGCATATTACGGTTATTAATGCCGAGGCGATCGACAACAAAGGAAAAATCTATCCTCTGAAAAACTTTATGTTGCTGCCGTACAGTCACCACGCTGTCAATATCGCCAGCATGCAGCGCTTGCATAAAATGAAATATATTAATGATTACGGCGCCGTTGTTGATATTCCAATAAAAAAATAAACGTCGCACCTCTTTAGGGAGATAGAGTGATGGACGATAGTAAATTACGCTATTTTGCCAGCGCATGGTTAATCTCCATCACGTTACCGGCAGACAGTGCGGAACGCTATAATGCCCAGTTTGTGAACGGTATCGACCCGCTGGCTTTTAATCAGTTTGTCGCCAGCGATGGCGACGTCATGCCGGGCACCTATGACGTTAATATTTACATTAACGATCTGCTGGTGGACAGTCGCCCCGTTCGCTTCTCAGAGGATAGCGCACACGGCGGGTTGGCCCCCTGCCTGAGCGCGGCGGAATATATCCGCTATGGCGTCAAGATTGACGATGACCACCAGCCCTGTTTCGCGCTGTCGCAGACGATCCGCCAGGCAGAGCAACAGCTGGATATCGCTAATCATCGGCTGAACATTCATATCCCTCAGCAATATATCGAGCACTATCCCCGTGACTATGTTTCCCCCATGCGCTTTGATGAAGGTATTAACGCTGCCTTCGTCAACTACAGCTATTCTACCGATGCCAATAATGGCGACGGGGGCAGCCACCAGTATCAATATCTTTCGCTAAACAGCGGGATCAATATTGCATCGTGGCGATTGCGCAATAATGCCTACTGGAATAAGTTCAGCGGCCAGGCGGATAAGTGGCAAAGCATCGCCAGTTGGGCGGAAACGAACATCATTCCCTGGCGCAGCCGGCTTGTCGTCGGCCAGACCAGTACCGACAACAGCGTCTTCGATAGCGTCCAGTTTCGCGGCGTACAGCTTGGCACCGATGCCGAAATGCGCCCCAGCAGCCAGACCGGCTTCGCGCCGGTCATTCGCGGTGTGGCCAACAGCAATGCCCGGGTGGAAGTTCGGCAGAACAACTATCTGATTTACAGCGAGAACGTCCCAGCCGGTCCCTTTGAGCTAAATGATATCAACGCCGTTAACCGCAGCGGTGATTTCTACGTGACCGTCATTGAAGCCGACGGTAGCCAGACGACCTTTACTGTCGCCTACACCACCCTGCCACAGCTGGTGCGGGCAGGCCAATGGAATTATCAGTTGTCGGCGGGTAAGTATCATGACGGCGCTGACGGCTATGCCCCCGCCCTGATGCAAAGCTCGCTCTCTTATGGCCTGAATAATACCTTCACACTGTACGGTGGCGCCCTTGCAGCGGAGAACTATCGCGCCGGCGCCTTTGGCGTCGGTAGTAATCTGGGGGAGATTGGCGCCCTCTCAGCCGACTATACGCTGGCGGGAACGACGCTGGCGAATGGCCAGCGCAAGCAGGGAGGGAGCGTGCGTTTTCTGTATGCTAAATCCTTTTTGTCGAGCAAGACCGACTTTCAAATCGCGGGCTACCGTTACTCAACCGCAGGTTATTATAGCCTCAGCGATGCGGTTAACGAGCGTCGACGCTGGCACAATGGCCTGTACGAAAATGATTACTGGCCCTCTGACGAATACGAAAGCTGGCAGGCAAGCGCTCCCCAACACTATTACACGTCCTGGTTTTATAATAAAAAGCATCGCTTTGATATTTCTGCCCGGCAAACTCTCGGTAAGAACAGCGCTTTCTTCCTTAACTTCAGCCAGCAAAATTACTGGAATAGCTCAGGAAGCGATATCTCGCTGCAGGCGGGCTTTAACAGCACTATCCATAACGTGAACTATGGTCTGTACTATCAGAATACGCGCAGCCACTTCACCCATGACGACAATAGCATCACACTGCGCGTTTCCATCCCTTTTACTCTGCAAGAAAACCGCCGGATCAATACCGCATTTACCCTCGCCCACAGTAAGTCGTCTGGCACGTCCGGGCAGGCTGGGGTAAACGGCACGCTGCTCGATGATGGTCGCCTGAGCTGGGCCGTCACCAGCGCCTATGATGACACCAGCCATAGCACCAACAGCGCCAGCCTGGGTTATCTCGGCCAGTACGGTAATCTGTATACCGGCTACGCCTACAGCAAAAGCCATCGTCAGGCGAGTCTGAATCTGAGCGGCGGCGTGGTGGCGCACCGCGGCGGCGTTACCCTCTCGCAACCGCTGGGCTCAACCTTTGCGCTGGTGGAGGCCAAAGACGCTCAGGGGGTAGGGATAGAGAATCAGACCGGCGTGCGCATCGATCCCTTCGGCTACGCTGTCGTACCACAAAGCGTTCCCTATCGGGTCAATTCTGTCGCGCTCAACCCTCAGGACTTCGATACCTTTCTTGATGTCCCTAACGCGGTAGCGGATACCGTGCCTACCCGCGGGGCAATCACCCGGGTGCGCTTTGATACGTTCCGGGGATATAGCGTGCTGATCCATACCACCCTCGCCGACGGCAGCTATCCACCATTGGGCGCACAGCTCTATCGCGCCAGTGGGATCAGCAATGGTCTGGTCGGCCCGGGAGGAGAAGTTTACGTCAGCGGAGTCGATTCAGGCGAAAAGCTGCAGATGAAATGGGGCGAAACGCACCAGCAAAGCTGCGAAATCACCCTGCCCGAACTGCGCCAGGAGCCTCAGCAGGCGACGGCCTGGCGTGAATTATCCTTAATCTGCACAGTAACCCCCTCGAGGTAATTATGCGCCGACTTAGCGATACGTTATTTCTGACATGGCTTTCCGTTCTGTTCATGCTGAGCGCCTTCCCGGCGCAGGCGCTGACCTGCAAGACCACCTCGTCCACGATCAGCGAAGTCGTGAATATCGAGAGCATCATTAAAGTCTCCAGCAGCGAGCTTATTGCCAATAAAAAGATATGGGTCTCCAGCCCTATTACCGCCACCTTCAGTTGCGAAGATACCGATAATTTTCCGAACGGTGAAAGCGCCTATTTCTGGCTGGATCCGGAAAATAAAGCCAGCAGCTTGCCCGACTTTATCCAGGTAGGCATTACTTACAACGGCATCGACTATCTGCTACAAAATAAAAAATCGGTGGAGATTGGCCCGGCGACGCTGTGTGATAAAAGCGGGAATACCTGTAAGTCCCCGGCCATTGGGCAGACATTCAGCCTGGTTTACCAGGTCTATATCATCTCGACGGGCCGCAGAGTGACCGGGGAAGGTAAAATAGACGATAACCTAAAATTGTCGCTTTTTCAGGTAGATGGCCAAGGCGGTCTACGCAACGGCACCGCTGGCGCCAACTATAATCTTTTCATTACCGGCCTGAACCGTATCAGAACAATGGCCTGCGTCCCCACGGTATCTATTTCGCCAAGCGAAATTAACTTTGGCGATATTCCTGCCGGTAACGCCCGACCGGGCTACTATGAAAAAACACGCCCCTTTACCGTCACCTATGGTCTGGTCAAGCAGGGTAACGGCAGTGATTGCGGGACCGAAGCTATGCTTGCTACGTTTAGCACCACTAATACGATACAGGAGAGCGCCATTATTTTGCCGCAGCCGGACAGCGGCTTCGGCATTGTCATCTCGCCAAACGCCAGTATGCTTCCACGTATTGAGATGAATGCTCCGATTCACTTTACGCTGGCAACGGGAGCGACCCTCGCGAGCACCTATACGGCGGGGCTGCTCTGGTTGTCGAGAACGCCGAAGCTGGGGCCTTTTTCCGCGACCGCCAAAATCACCGTGACCTTTGAATAACGCCGCCCCAGGCTAGTTATACTCCAGGGCGAAAGTCACCATGCTGTTGGCCGTACCGGCTCCCACCGTGGCGTCAGTCTGCACATACTGGGCGTTGAAATTGATCGCCTCGGCGGTACCGGCGCTGGCGCCGGTCACCCTTTTCAGGATCGGCAAGTTGCTGGCCTCATTGATCTTAACGCTGGTGCCGTCGGGCACTGCCGCACCGGGGTTATTGCCGTAGGTCAGCTTCACGCCGACGCCGCTGGCGCTGTTGCTGGCCTGGCTCAGGGCCAGGGTATCGCTCTCCACGCTGACGCCGAAAAAGCCGATGCGCACGTCGGTCGGCGTCGGACAGAAGACCGGAATCGAAAAGCGCTTCGCCTGGCCGCCGGTAGTCCCTTTGCCATGAAACTCCCCCCGGTTAACCGTACCCAGACTGACCTGGATCGTCGATGTCGCTACCTGGCAGCTGCCGCTGCTGCCAATGTCCACATTCAGGGCGGCGATATCGATGCTGACCGGCGCGCTGGCGACAAAGCTGGCGCTTGCGCTGGTCTGCTGTTCAATGGTCATCTCCCCCACCTGCGGCAGCGGCGGCGAGTTGGTATGCGTCCCGTCCGCCAGTTGCACCGTTCCGGTTTTATAGAAGGTTACCGCAATCCTCACCGTGGTTTGCTGCTGCGTCATCAGCGCCGGGAGCGTCGCACTGTCGCATACCACCACCGACTCGCCGCCGGCGGAGTGGCTGCCATCGATGGCACGCATCGGGCCGCCGGCGCACTGGAAGCTGAGGGCGTAACCAATGCCGTCGATAGCGCTGGGGTAGACATGCTGTCCGTTAATCACCATCGGCGAGCCGCCGGTTTTCAGCTGCTTATAGACGATGCGTTTGGCGCTCGCCGTCGGCAGCTGCAGGTCGCAGGAAAAAGGGATCCCGCTGCCGTTATCCGCCATCGCGCTGGTCATCTGGGTATTGACCGGCAGCGTGGGTAAATACTTGATATTAGGAATATTGACCGTGGTCTGGCCGATATTTGCGCGGCAGGTTTCAGCCCGCACGCCGGGAAGATAGGCGCTCAGCCCCAGCAGAAAGAGGAAAGGAAGTAGACGAAAAACAGATTTCATAGCCGCCTCAGCGTGTCTGGCACAGTCCGGAGACGGTTTTCACCGTATTCAGACTCTGCTGTGGGTTATCCGGAAGATGAAAATGCAGCATGCAGCTCTGCGACTGATTGTTGACGTTCCAACTCACCGCCAGGGTTCCCTCCTGCGGCACACCGCTGAGATACACCTGGCCGCCGTCGGCCACCATGCCGCCCGGCGGATTGCCGCTCTCCTCCTCCTCGACCAGCCGCGCACTGGCGCCAAACGGTAGCGGCCCCTGGGCATTGCGCAGGGTAAACAGCACCCGGTTGCCAATGTGGGTCTGGTAGTTGGCCATCACCACCGCGCCGCCGCCGGGGATCACGGTCTGCCCCTGCTGGTCGACGTCGGTGTCGTCGGCCATCGACTCCGTATCGAGGGTAATGACATTTTTCCGGTAGGCGGTCAGGGAGGGCACCACGGCATAGCCGCGCCAGTCGGTGTGCACATTGTTGCCGTTTTGCACCGCCACGCCGGCGGCCCCCGGCGCCCGGACGATGGCGAAGCTCTCACCCACCGTCTGGCCGAAGGTGACGCCGTGCGGATGCGCGACCACCGAGCCGGCGCCTCCCCAGGTCAACTGGTTGCTGGCGGCGTCATGGCGATAGCCGATCTGGGCGTTGCCGAAGCCGCCGTGGTAGTCCAGGGAGGCGCTGCTGTTGCTGCCTCGTCCCTGGTTGCCATAACCTTGCTGAACCGAGTAGAACAGATTTGGCCGCGTCGGCACCGCGCCATACAGCGACATCTGCTGCGAGGTATAGCCATTGCTGTCCGAGGTGGTGTTGTAGCTCACCGCGCTGTCGGACAGCGGACCACCCAGCGGAATATTGATATTGAATGACCAGGAGCGGTCATTTTTTTGCTGGCCGCTGGCGCGGGTGTAGTAATAGCCCACGCCCCAGGAGATCCCTTTCCAGGCGCTGTAGAACCCAAGGTGCACCGTCTCATCCCGACTCTGCCGATGCCAGTACTCCTGCGACCAGGCGGAAACCGCCAGACTGCCCAGGCCACCAAGGCTTTGCGACACCGACAGCTCTTCCCGGCGACGCCGGTTGTCTACTTGCCCCTGGGCGCTTTCGAGGGCGCTGGCTTCGGCAAAATCGTAATAGCCGCTTGACGAGTAGCGATAGCTGGCGAGGCTGAACGCAGTGCCCGAGCTGACAAAATTTTTCTGATACTGAGCGCGCAGCGAATGGCCCGTATAGCGCTTGCCCGACGGCGTACGGGTGACGGCCTGGGTGACATCCCCTCCCAGCGATCCGAACTCGCCAAAACCGCGGCCCAGGCCCAGCGCCCACGCCTGATAGTCCCGGGCCAGCTGCGTACCACCGTAGAGGGTGAATCCCGCCGTCAAACCGTAGAACAAAGTGCCCTGCAGAAATTCCGGCGAGCGCACCGATTCCCCCCCGGAGTGGTAGCGGCCGGCGCTGAGACTGAATTTGCCGCGCCCTTCGCGCAGCATATATGGCACCGCGGAATAGGGCTGGGTAAAGGTACGCACCACGCCATTGCTCTCGGTCACCTTCACCTCCAGATCGCCGCTCTGCGAGGTGGGGTAGAGATCGCTGATGGCGAATGCCCCCGGCGACACAAAGGTCTCGTAGATCACATACCCGTGCTGAGAGACGGTCACTTTGGCATTGCTGTGCGCCACGCCACGAATTGTGGGGGCAAAGCCGCGCTGGCTGTCCGGGAGCATTTCATCGTCAGACATCAGCTGGACGCCGCGAAACTGTATGCTGTCAAACACATCGCCGGTGGTATAGGTATCGCCGATCCGCAGCAAGCTCTTCAACGAGCGGACATCGCGCTGCAGCCAGGTGCTCTGGGTATCCCAGTGCCGGCGCTGCTGGTCATACTGCATTGAGGAGATGTTGCGCAGTCGCCAGGCGCCCAGGTTGAGGCCGCTGCGTAAATTGAGATAGTTTGAGCGGCTGCTCTCCCCTTCGTCGGCGTTCTTTATTTGCGCGCCGGAAAAATAGTAATCGACAAACGCGGCCGGCACGCCATCGTCCCAGCGCGACGGATCGACATAGCCGCGGCTTTGCACGTTCATCGCCGCCTGGGGAATACTCAGCGTCAGGCGCTGGTTAGCGAAGCTGAACCGACTGCTGGCGTCGGGAATAAACTTCTCGATCCGGGTGAAGGTTTCGCCTTCATGCAGCGCTTGAAAGGCGGGAAACGCGCTGACGTTGACGCCATACTCCGCCAGCTGACCGGGCGTCAGCACCGGGCGCAGCTGCCCGCCATCGTCAACAAACGTGATATCAGCCTGACCCAGCTCCTGGTCATTAACCACCACGGTGACAGGATAAGTCCCCGGCTGCTGGCCGCCGGGTTTGGCGAAGTAGTGCAGATCGGAGGTTTGCTGCTGCGGGTCAGCAAACTCCAGCGCCGCCGGGTCAAAATAGTCGTCGGCCAGCGCCCGGCTCAACGGACTGAGACAAAACATCATCGTCGGCACCGTCGCCAGCGCCACCGCCCGCCCGGCGGTAACGGGCAACAAGGCATACTCCCGCACCCTGGCTGTTGTTATTCTTTTCATGCTGGCGCCGTCCGGTAAGCTCATCAAAAAGGGGAATTACTGCTGGGCGAAATCGCTGACGCCGCCGTAGTCGTTAATCGCCCGCCATTTGACGGTGCCGTGCCCGCTCACCGGCCACGTTTTCTCGCCGAAGGGAGCCACCATGCCGGGATCGTCGATGCTTTGCCCGCCCACTTCGACGGCGTAAAAAGAGACGAAGTAGGGAGTGGGATTTATCACCGTCAGCCGACCGCCGGACTGGCTAAACTTCAGCTGCTGCCAGGCCTTTGCCGGGTCGCCCGCCAGGTCGTTGGGGCGATAGAAGATTTTGAATTTCGATTTAATATTCACCTGCAGCTTATTCACCTCGCCCTGAGGCGTCGGGGCGATACTTTTGACGTTCAGCCAGAAGACCGATTCACGGTCGCGGGGCAGCGAGGCGCCAATAAAGTTAATCCGCAGAACGTTATTTTGCTCCGGATCGAGACGGAACAAGGGCGGCGTTACAATGAAGGGCACCCTGGCCTTATCGTTTTCCGCGTAATTTTCCACCCACGACTGCACCAGATAGGGCGTATGGGTATCGGCATTGGTGACTGAAATAGCGGCTTCACGCTTCCCTTCCTGATAAATCACACGGGTTCCACCCATGACAATACCGGCCTGCGCTGCCGTGGTGCACAGCAGAAAAGCCGCAACGGCAATTATTTTCTTCATCATGACTTACCATCAGGTAAAAGTTGAACAGACAACAAAATAAAGCAGTGAATAACAGAGCCAGTACTCGACGGGATAATTAGCAAAAACAACTATACCGTCACGAATATATTTCGTGACTTCATGACAATTAACACTTTAGCTATCTGTAATTAATCAAGACGCAGTGGGCTGACTCTGAATAACGCGCAATTAGATCAGTTATAAATCATATTGAAATTAGCTGTACCGTCGGCTTTACCTGCCGTCACGGTCGCCGCGGTGGAGATATAGTCGGCGTAAAACTCGAGGTCGGCAGAGCCGGTGCCGCCGCTGGTACCCGGAGTGACCGTCTGTTTGGCTGACGTTTTACCGAGGCTGACAGCCGTCGACCGATCGTGCTCATACAGCTTAATCGCTACGCCGCTGGCGCCGCCGTTGATGGCCAGCAGGGAGTTATCAGACTGATCGCGCGCGCCGTCAAACAGCACGGCGACCGTAGTCACGCTGGCCGGGCAATCTTTCACTTTGATATGGAAGGGGGTTTTGGTGGTTTCAAAACCAGTGCCGGTAAAATAGTTGCTGGCCCATTTGCCCAGATCAACCTTCTGGCCATTAGAACTACTATCGACGTTGCAAGAGCTGTCGGTGATTGACCCATTGAAGATGACCTGCCCGCCGGCGCCTTCCGAACTGGTGCCCGAGTCAGGATTGATAGTGTTGGCCGCGGTAGCCTGCAAGGCTACGCCAGAAAGCAGCGCTCCTATGAGGATGGTTATAAAGCGAGGTTGTTTTTTCATTATTTATCTCATCGTTAACGAACATATTTTCCATCATCGACAATAGCCCTAAAGCTATCACGAAACGGCTCGTCAGCTCCTCCCTGTAAATGTACGTTGCGTTCCTTCCGCAGGATATTAGGCACATCCCCCTCTACTCTGCCTTATTTCGCCAATAGATGGCCATGAATAACAAAAAGAAGAAAAAAGAGTTATTTTGATGTGCGAAATAAATATATTACCCGAAGTATCAAAAGGCAACCCGGGAAGATATTAACTATAAGTTAATAGCTATGCTCGCCATATATTTAATTTTTGAAATGGCTTTTCAATGTTAATTTACATATCTATACAAAAGAAATTCAAATACCTTTAAACAACAACAGATCAATTCAATTAACAAATTTAAAGACAATTGTTCAAAAATTCGTCTTGTTTTATTGTGCGCTCGTCAGAGCGTACACAAAAATTAGGAATTTTCCTGGTATTAATATTCATAATTTCTACACAAACGGCGCCAGGGTGCGCCACCTCCACCCGCTAATCCCTTATTATGGAAGTGTTTTTATTTTCAAGTGAAAGCCAATACATAAGTGACATAAATACATGGGCGCTGCCGCTGGCAAAATAACCACCCTCTTCGAATGGTTATTTTGAAGTTAAAAAAAATCCGCAACCCGAATGGATTGCGGACTGAGGATCGGTCAGAAATGAGATGGACTTCAGAACAGGCCCAGCGGCGCGGTGCCGTAGCTCACCAGCAGGTTTTTGGTTTGCTGATAGGCATCCAGCGCCATCTTGTGCGTTTCCCGCCCGACGCCGGACTGTTTATAGCCGCCGAACGCCGCATGCGCCGGGTAGACATGATAGCAGTTGGTCCACACGCGACCGGCTTTAATGCCGCGACCCATGCGATAGGCGAGGTTGGTATCCCGCGTCCACACCCCGGCGCCGAGACCAAACTGGGTCTCATTGGCGATAGCCAGCGCTTCCGCTTCGTCCTTAAAGGTGGTCACCCCGATCACCGGCCCAAAGATCTCCTCCTGGAAGGAGCGCATATCGTTGCGACCTTTAATCAGCGTAGGCTGAATATAAAAGCCATTATCCAGCGCCGGCGCGATAGCCGCCCGCTCGCCGCCGGTCAGAATTTGCCCACCCTCTTCCCGGGCAATCTGAATATAGGAGAGGATCTTGTCGAACTGCTGGCGGGAAGCCTGAGCGCCGATCATGGTGTCGGTATCTAACGGATCGCCGCGGCGGATCTGCGCCACCTTCTCCATTACCCGTGCCATAAAGGGCTCATAGATGGATTCATGGATCAGCGCCCGCGACGGGCAGGTACAGACCTCACCCTGGTTGAAGAAGCCGAGCACCAGCCCCTCCACCGCCTTCTCAATAAATTCCTCTTCTCCGTCCATCACGTCGGCGAAGTAGATGTTGGGCGATTTCCCCCCCAGCTCGACGGTGCAGGGGATAATATTTTCCGCCGCGCAGGCGAGAATATGCCGCCCGACCGGCGTGGAGCCGGTAAATGCCAGCTTGGCGATACGCTTGCTGGTGGCCAGCGCCTCGCCCGCCTCTTTGCCGAAACCCTGCACCACGTTAAGCACCCCGGCCGGGAACAGATCGCCGATCAGCTCCAGCAGCAGGGTAATGCTTAGCGGCGTCTGTTCCGCCGGTTTGAGCACCACGCAGTTCCCCGCCGCCAGGGCCGGGGCCAGCTTCCACGCGGCCATCAGCAGCGGGAAGTTCCACGGGATAATCTGCCCGACCACCCCCAGCGGTTCATGGAAATGATAGGCCACCGTGGTTTCGTCAATCTCGGCGGTGCTTCCCTCCTGAGCGCGCAGGCAGCCGGCGAAGTAGCGAAAATGATCCACCGCCAGCGGCAGGTCAGCATTCAGGGTTTCGCGGATCGGTTTCCCATTGTCCCAGCTCTCCGCCACCGCCAGATATTCCAGATGCTGTTCAATACGATCGGCGACCTGCAGCAGCAGCCTGGAGCGCTGTTGCACTGAGGTTTTACCCCACGCCGGCGCCGCACGATGGGCGGCGTCGAGGGCGAAGTCAATGTCTCTGGCATCCGAGCGGGGAAACTGCGCAATGTTGCTGCCGTCGACCGGCGAAGTATTCATAAAGAATTCACCGCTCAGCGGCTCGACAAATCTACCGTCAATAAAGTTGCCGTAAGCCGATTTAAATGAAACCACGGCGCCGGGCTGGCCAGGATGTGCATAACGCATCGCAAATCTCCTTCTGTAGGGTTGAGACGCAGCGGCATATTGATTTTTTAAATTTGCCGCCGAACGCTTCTCACTTTGCAGGGGTTATGCCAGTTTTTTATTTTCTTTAAATATTTTTATTTATTAATACGTTGCCTTCACTAACCGAGCAGATGGTCAGCCACTGTCGCACGGGTTTCCACTTATGTGTTGCAAATCGCAACACCAAATAAACCAAATGGCTACAATATTGCAACACAGCAACATCGACCCAGAGGTGCCCTGTGGCAGGCAATCCCTTTATTCTCGCACCAGAGGTTAATGCGAATCCCCTGCTGAGCGATTCGTGGTCTCGCTGCCAGCGCTACGGGCTGGATCCCGCCACCGAGGATTTTCCCCGCCTCGGCGCCGGCGAGCTGGCGGACCGGCTCGCCAGCCACCGCTGCCTGCAGCAGCTGGCGCAGCCGGTGGTGGAAGCCCTGTCGCGCCAGGTCGCAGACCTGCAGTCGGTGGTGATCCTTTCCGACCCCGACGGCCTGGTGCTGCATACTCTCGGCGATACCCAGGCGCTGCAAAAGGCCCAGCGCGTGGCGCTGGCTCCCGGCAATCTGTGGAGTGAAAGCGGGCGCGGGACCAACGCCATCGGCACCGCGCTGGCGATTGACGATGGCTGCGAGATCGATGGCCGTCAGCACTTTCTTACCCGCAACCAGAATCTGTACTGCGCGGCGATGCCGCTCCAGCGACCGGACGGAAGCATCGCCGGGGTGCTGGATATCTCCGGCCCGGCGAATTTTCCCCACCAGCACACCTTTGGCTGGGTAAAAGCGGCGGCAAAGCAAATTGAATATCTGTGGGTGAAACAGAGTCTGCATCCTGAGCAGTGGCTGATGAGCCTGCACCGGCAGGTGGACAAACTCGACAGCGTCGAGGAGCTGCTGCTGGTCTTTTCCGACAACGTCCTCACCGCCGGCAACCGGCTGGCGATGCGCGAGTTCGGCCTGAGCGCGGCGCAGTTTGGCCAGCTCACCTTTGCCTCGCTTTTTCCGACGCTGACGCAAACGGCGGTCAGCGTCCCGCTGCCGCTGACCACGCCGCAGGGCCGCTACCACTATCGCCTGCGGGAGCCCACCCGCCGCCGGGTGGCGGTAAGCGCCCCGCCGGCCATGCATCTCCCCTTTACCAGCCCGCGCGAAGGCGAAAAGCTGCTGCGGCTGCTCAACGCCGGCATCGCCCTGTGCATTGAAGGAGAAACCGGCAGCGGCAAAGAGTATGTCAGCCGCACGTTGCACCGGCACAGCCGCTGGCGCAGCGGTAAATTTGTCGCCATTAACTGTGCCGCCATTCCGGAATCGCTGATCGAATCCGAGCTCTTCGGCTACCAGCCGGGGGCGTTTACCGGCGCCAGCAAAAATGGCTATATCGGTAAAATCCGCGAGGCTGACGGCGGGGTGCTGTTTCTTGATGAGATCGGCGATATGCCGCTGGCGCTGCAGACCCGCCTCCTGCGCGTCCTGCAGGAGAAAGAGGTCGCTCCGCTGGGCGCCAGTCGCAGCGTGCCGGTGAATTTCGCCTTGATCTGCGCCACCCACCGCAACCTGACCCAGCGGGTCAGCGCCGGAGAATTCCGTGAAGATCTGCTGTGGCGCCTGCGGGAATACGCCCTGCCGCTGCCTCCGCTGCGCGAGTGGCCGGCGCTGGAAACCTTTATCGCCACCCTGTGGCACGACCTGGGCGGTGCTTCACGCCGGGTGACGCTTTCAAACGCGCTGCTGGTTCACCTCAGCCAGCTGCCGTGGCCGGGAAACGTACGCCAGTTGCAGAGCGTCCTGAAGGTAATGCTGGCTCTCGCCGATGAGGGCGACACGCTGACGCCCGACGCGCTGCCGGAGGCGTATCGCGCCGCGCCTGCGCCGTTGCCGCGCGGGGGATTGCAGGCCCATGATGAGCAGTTGATTGTCGATACCCTGGCCAGGGTCAACGGCAACGTCAGCCGGGCGGCGCAGATACTGGGTATCGCCCGCAGCACGTTGTACCGCCGTGCCGCCCGTGCCGGACGGCCTCGTCGCTGAGGCTACGGCGTAAAGCGCGCCGGTAGCTTGCACGCTGTCGGAAAACCTCCGCCGCCATAGATGGCGGTTATTTCTCTCTGCGCTAACCAGATGTTGCGGTAAGAGGTAGCCCTTCCCGCAGGGCATCGATCGCCGCCCGCGTTTTTTGCGGCAGCCACGGCCCCTCCGGCCATACCGCGTGGATGGCGAAACGCACCTGAGCGCTGGGCGCCAACACCTGCTGCAATGTCCCATCGGCAAGCGCCTGCGCCACCAGCCAGTCCGGCAGCCAGGCGATGCCCATCCCCTGCTGCACTGCCGCCGCGATGGCGGCAAAATCATCCTGTATCAGCCACGTCTGCGGACTGAAGCGCACGTCGCCCTGCTGCGGGTCATACAGTTGCCATTTTTGCAGCTGGCCGTTGTGCAGATAGCCGAGGGTACGGTGCTCGTTCAACCCGGCAATAGTCTGCGGCGCTGGCTGCTGGCGCAGGTACTCCGCCGCCGCGCACAGCACCATGCCGTGCTCTCCCAGCGCACGGGCCCGCAGCGACCCGGTATCGGCCAGGCTCCCGATACGCACCGCAAGATCAAACCCCTCCTCCAGCAGATTGACCTGCCGGTCGCTGTAGTGGAGCTCGAGCTTCAGTAACGGATAGCGCTGGCTGAGGCGGAACAGCAGCGGTGCCACGCAGCGCTGGCCAAACAGCACCGGCAGCGACACCCGCAGCCGCCCCTGCACCTCATCTTTGCCGCGCTGCAGCGTCTCTTCGGCCTCGCGGATGCGCTCCAGCGCTTCCCGGCACTGGAGATAGAATTGCTCCCCCTCTTCCGTCAGCAGTTGCCGTCGGGTGGTACGCTGGAATAACGCCACGCCGAGACGCGCTTCCAGCCGGGCAATGGTTTTTCCCACCGCCGAACGCGTCACATGGAGGATCGCCGCCGCGCTGGCAAAGTTGCCGCTCTCGACCACGGTGACAAATACCGGGATCGCATTCAGATCGTCGCGCACAGATTGGTTCCTTACGGGATACAATAGGGAAAAATAATGTCACTCCTGAGACAAAAAAGACAGTGTTAGTCTTTGCTTCTATCTTTCATTTGAGGCACTCATCATGGCTAACGTTCTGGTTTTAAAATCCAGCATTAATGGCGAAACATCCCTGACCAATCAGTTGATTAACGAATTTCTCGCGGCGCGCCAGGCGGCGGGACACGGCGATCGGCTCACCGAACACGATCTCAGCGCCATGGCGCTGCCAACGCTGGATCGCCCCCTGTTCGCCGCCCTGCGCGGGGCAGTGGATCCGCAGCCTGCTATCCGCGAGGCGGTCGCCCTCTCCGACCAGCTTATCGCCGAGTTAAAGGCCAGCGACCTGCTGGTGATCGGCGCGCCGATGTATAACCTCAACGTCCCGACCGATCTAAAAAAATGGTTCGACCTCGTGGCGCGGGCGCGGGAAACCTTTCGCTACACCGAGAGCTGGCCGCAGGGGCTGGTGGAGGGCGTCCGGGCGGTGGTCGTCAGCAGCCGCGGCGGTATTCACCAGGGAGAAACTACCGACGCCGTCACGCCCTATCTGCGCGCGGTACTGGGGCTGATGGGGATCCAGGAGGTGGAATTTATCTATGCCGAAGGGCTGGACAATCGCCCGCATGGTCGCGACGCCGGGATCGCCAGCGCCCGGGCGCAGATTGCCCGGCTCGCCGTTCCGGCCTGAGTCGTGGAGAAATTGTGCTG
This sequence comes from Klebsiella sp. 10, assembly GCF_018223925.1. NCBI lineage: Bacteria > Pseudomonadati > Pseudomonadota > Gammaproteobacteria > Enterobacterales > Enterobacteriaceae > Klebsiella > Klebsiella sp. 10. The sequence continues at coordinate 335,397 of NZ_JAGRRB010000014.1, read as the reverse complement.
GCGCTGGCGGCCTTTTTATTTTAGAGTTATCTAAATTTAGACAAAGCTAAAATAAATGACCACACCTGAAGACCTGCAGGCCCGCGCCGGAGAAGCCGCCGCGCTGATGAAAGCGATGAGCAATCCTCACCGATTGCTGATCCTGTGCATGCTGTGCGATGCGCCCAGGGCCAGCGCCGGCGAACTCGCCCGGGCTACAGGGCTGAGCCCCTCCGCCACCTCGCAACACCTCGCGCGGATGCGTGACGAGGGGCTGATCGACAGCGAGCGCGACGCCCAGCGTATCCACTATTTCATCACCCACCCTGCGGTACAGCAGGTGATCAATACGCTGAAAACGCTCTATTGCCCGTGAGGATCCTATGACCATCGCCAACTTAACTCCCGCCGAGGCCCAGGCACAGATTGCCCAGGGCGCCAGACTGATTGATATCCGCGATGCGGATGAATATGCGCGCGAACATATCCCCGATGCCGAGCTGGTGCCGCTCGCCACTCTGACCAGCGGTGCGCCCCTCAATGCCCGGGCCGGAGAGACGGTCATCTTTCACTGCCAGGCGGGTTCCCGGACGCAGAATAATGCGATTCGTCTGGCCGCGGCCGCCGCGCCGGCGCAGGCCTGCCTGCTGGCAGGAGGAATTCAGGCGTGGAAAGCCGCGGGGTTGCTGGTAGTGGAAGATTCATCGCAGCCGCTGCCGCTGATGCGCCAGGTGCAAATTGCCGCTGGCGTCCTGATTTTACTGGGGGTGCTGCTGGGCTATACCGTTAACGGCGGCTTTTTCCTGCTCAGCGGCGCGGTCGGCGCCGGGCTCACCTTCGCCGGCGTAACCGGCTTTTGCGGCATGGCGCGTCTGCTGGCGACCATGCCGTGGAACCGGCGCCAGGGGGTTAAAACGCGCTCCAGATAAGCCAGGCAATGCCGCCGAAGAGCAGCCATTTGACGATGTAATAGACCGTCTTATTCCATTTTTTCAACCGCTTACCAACAATACGGATCTGGTAAATATAGCGAAACGCCCGGTTAATCCCGCCGGTGCGATCGCCGATATCGTTGGGCGCCGAAGCGGCGCTCATCAGATGGCGTCCCAGCCAGTGGTTAACTTTCTGCGCCCAGCGGTAGCGCATCGGCCGTTCAATATCGCAGAACAGAATCAGGCGATTCTCACCACTGGTATTTTCCGCATAGTGGATATAGGTCTCATCAAACAGCACGCCTTCTCCATCGCGCCAACTGTAACGCTGGCCATCCACCTCGATAAAGCAGCGGTCATCGTTCGGCGTTGCCAGGCCCAGATGAAAGCGTAGCGAGCCGGCGTAGGGGTCACGATGGCGCGGCAGACGGCTACCGTCCGGCAGAGTGGCAAACATGGCCGCTTTCACCGACGGGATATCGCGCAGCAGCGCGGTAGTTTGCGGACAGAGCTGGCTGGCGGAAGGATGGGCATCCTCATACCATTTCAGATAAAAGCGTTTCCAGCCGGTTTTGAAAAATGAGTTAAACCCGGCATCGTTATATTTATCGGCCGCTTTAATCTGCTCCAGTTGCTGAAGGTGGAGACCTTCGTCGCGAATAACCTGCCAGTTTTGCTGCAATATCGCCAGCTCGGGAAACATCTCCGGCCGCAGATAAGGCGTATTCGGCACGCGGGAAAATAAATACATAAATCCATTCAGCGGCGCGGTAAATGTGGAATGGTCGGAGAGCTGCCGCCAGAAACGATAGCGCACCCGTCCGCGGTAATGGACATACAGTACAGCAATAACAATGATCAACAGAATGATATACTTCATGGTGTCTTTCCTGACCTGATTGGTGGTAACCCTACCCTCGCCGTCCCCCTTTCTCAGCAGCGGTATGGCGCCAGCAAAACATTAACAATGTTAATACATATAACTCCAAATTGTTTTAACAAAAAACAGCACGCCCGGTGTTCAGTGAGCGGGCGTTGAGCTATGGTTTAGGTTTATCCATGGTGTTAACAGTGAGGAGTGAATTATGTTTGCTGTCGGCGATCTGGTACAACCCCGAGCGGGCGGACCAAAACTGAAAGTGGTGGAAGTGCAAGGGGAGCAACTGGTGGTGGTTCAGGCCGCACAGGAGCAGGGAGAGCGCTATTCGCTGAAGTCGGACGAGGTCACGCCGTATCAGGAAGAGGGAGACTTCGGCGTCTGCTAAAGCCCCTCGCTTAAAGTCGTAAGGCCAGGCCGGTGGGTCTCTCACCACCGGCCTGGCGCTGGCCCGAAGGCGTTAAATTAAAAAGCTATCCAGCGATTTACCCTGGGCGACAGCCTCGGCAATCGGCTTCGGCATTCTTCCCTGTCCGGTCCAGGTTTTCTCTGCGCCAGTATGATCGGTATAACGATATTTCGCCGGGCGCGGTTGACGCTTTTTGCCTCCCGCTTTTGGCGGCTGAATATCGGCCACCAGCTCGTCAGGAGAAATACCGTCGGCGCGCATCAGTTCAAGCCAGGTATTCACTTTCTCCTGATATTCAGCCTGCTGCTGAGCTGCCTGCTGCTGTTGCGTACGTTTTTCTTCAGTGACGATCCTGAGCTTTTCCAGCATCTCTTCAAGCACGTCAATGGAGAATTCACGGGACAGGGCACGCAGTGAACGGATATTATTCAGTTTGTGTAACATTGAAGACATAAAATTAAAAAATTCCAAATAGCAAATTAAAAGATACAACGCGGCAAGTGTAATAGAAACGTTTATTTATTTCCAGCCTTCGGTTGTCCAGATAAATATATAAGGTGGATATTAGCGGTTATCCCCTGAAGCTATATTGGCAAATACCTGAGCCTTTTTCATAAGCACAGGCAAAAAAGAGAGTGAATAAATAAAAAAGGCAGAATGACGGGAAAAACCACCGTTCTCGCCAGGAATATTAGCTTTATGGTCAGCGGGTTACCTGCTGTTCATACGTGGCCGCACTGATACATACCTTTGGCCGCAGTGAATAGTTAATCAGAAAATGGGAATAAAACAACAATTCGCAATTCAGAATTTTTCACCATAAAAACGCGACTTACGGCATAAAAAATCCTAAAAGAGAGCGGAATCACACACTCGCGTGATGTTGCGCCATGGTTGGCTATCAGGCGCCGTTCCCTCGGCCAGTCTCGATTTCGCAATCAAGAGTAACACATTGATAAATATTGATATTTGCAAAAACAGGAATAAAAGTAGCGTAACGAACAAAAAACAAACCAGCGCAGAGTATTTTATCGACAAAAAGGCGATAAATAAAAATTTATAGCTAGTTGCCACTTTTAATGCAGAGATATACTCTACGCACATCAAAACAGGCAGCCCAAAAACGCTATACCAACGCGCATTTTTCGGCGTTAATGACTTCATTTTCGAGGAGCACTCCGATGTTCTCTGCGCACTCCCGCTTGCGGCATGCGGTTGCAGACACCTTTGCGATGGTGGTTTACTGCACCGTCGTCAACATGATGATCGAAATTTTTCTCTCTGGTATGACGTTTGAGCAGTCGTTATCGTCGCGTCTGGTGGCGATCCCGGTCAACATTATTATTGCCGTACCCTATGGGATTTATCGCGATTTCGCCATGCGTCAGGCCCGGCGCATCAGCCCGGCCAGGTGGATGAAAAATATGGCCGACGTGCTGGCCTACGTCACCTTTCAGTCGCCGGTGTATGTCGCTATTCTGTGGAGCGTGGGTGCTGACTGGCACCAGATTGTCGCCGCGGTGAGCTCGAACCTGGCGGTATCGATGATGATGGGCGCCGCCTACGGCTACTTCCTCGACTATTGCCGCCGCCTGTTCCGCGTGGCGCCCTATCAGCAGGCGAAGGCCTGACCAACGCGTTAGCAGCGACTGGCTCTGCCAGTCGCCTCTTCCCGCCAGCCCGCCTCGCCTGGATCCTTACATGCCTATCGGCGTATTAATTCGTCGACATTGCCGGCTGGGCTTCGCCAAATAGCCCATTCAGAAAACGCTCAAGCGCCATGCGTGAGCTAAATCCATGCGGAATACCATAATGTTGTTGCGCATCCCCGGCTAAATACAGCGGAAACTGTTCATAATGATCACAGGTTTTGATATCTGAAGCCGGTTCGGCCAGCATATTGCTGCGCTCTTTTAACGCCGGATGAATAACTAACGCTGTTCGCCCCATGCGCGCTTCGCGGTTCACATAAACATAATTATCGCCGCGGCGATAGCCGTACGCTTTTTGCGTCACAACATCCATGGTGAAGCCGGCTTTTTCAAGAACACGCGCCACCTCATCGGGTCTTAAATACATACTGATTCCTCGTTATCTTTTACCGCACATTGACCTTACCTTATTCATTAAGGACAGTGCTTTCGGAAAATTCCAGAAACCACAACAGTAAGCATAATTCAAAATCTTGTCCTACACTTACTCACTCGATGGAATTAAGGGAGATAACGATGGCTAACCATGTGAACCGCAACAATTTTGACGAGAACGCCGAAGATATTCATAACGATGTCAGCCAATTAGCGGATACGCTGGAAGAGGTGCTGAAATCATGGGGCAGTGACGCCAAAGAGGAAGCGGAAGCGGCGCGTGTCAAAGCGCAGTCGCTGTTAAAAGAGACTCGTGCCCGCCTTAATGGCCACAACCGGGTGCAGCAGGCGGCGCTGGATGCGCGCCAGGCAGCGTGCGATGCGCTGGGCTGTGCCGATACCTACGTGCGCAATAAACCGTGGCACAGTGTGGGCGCCGCCGCCGCCGTCGGGGTATTTATTGGCGTATTGCTCAATTTACGTCGATAATAGCTTAAGCGTCGGCTGCCGCCGCGCGATTGGCGCGCGGTAGCCCGCGAGCTTTACGGAAGGCAATGAAGATAACAAATACGCGTCAGCCCCTGCGCGCCTCTGGCCGCAGGGGTTTTTCTGCTTCCCCGACTTAAGCGCCATCAAATCGCAATCGCCTCTCTCAGCCGTCGGGCAAGTCCGTCAGCCATCGCCGGCGAACGTATATTGGTAAAACTCATCAATAATCCCCCCTCGCCCGCGTGGCGAATCCGCCAGTCGCTCAGCGCCTGCACCGCCAGCCCGGCCACAACCGCCCGCCGCGCGAGCAGCCGATCGTCGCCGCTGACCGACATAACCAGTTGAATTCCCCCCAGCTGCGGCGTGACCTGAAAGCCCTGCGCCTGCAGAGCCGACTCCAGCCACTGTCTACGCTGGCTATAGCTGGCACGCATTTTCTTCAAATGACGCCAAAAATGTCCCTGCTGGATAAAATCCGCCAGCGTCTGCTGCCACAGGGTGGGAACGGTGCAGGATTGGCGCTCCGCGGTCTGGTGAAAACGCGCCACCAGCGGGGTCGGCACCACCAGCCAGGCGGTGCGCAGCGCCGGGAACATCGACTTACTGAAGGTGCCCGCGTAGATGACCCTCTGCGGCGCATCAAGGCTTTTCAGCGGCGGCAGCGGTTTGCCGTGATAGCGAAACTCGCTATCGTAATCGTCCTCAATGATCCACGCGTCGCGCTCCGCGGCCCACGCCAGCAGCTGGCGGCGTCGGGGAAGCGACAGCGCGACCCCCAGCGGACTCTGATGGGCTGGTGTGAGCAGGGCAAATCGCGCCTGCGGGTGATGACGCTGGCCCCAGCCGACGTCCATCCCTTCGTCGTCCACGGGAATCGCATCCACCGCCAGCTGCCCAGCCTCTACGACCGGCCGGATAAAGGGATACCCCGGATCTTCCATCCACATATGCTGTCCCGGCTGCGCCAGGGTACGCAGGATAAGATTCATGGAGGCGGCATAGCTGCCGGTGATCAACACCTGATCCGGCTGACAGTCGATACTGCGCGACAGGCGAAGATAATCGACGATAGCCTGGCGCAGAAGCGGATCGCCGCCGGGATCGCCGGGTGCAAGATCGAACCGCGACTGCGTCCGCAGCCGACGCCCCATCACCCGCGCCCACTGCCCGCGCGGAAAGAGATCCAGCGCCGGCAGCCCCATCTGAAACGGCAGCGGCTCCGTCGGCGCGGCCGGTTGCACTGGCGGTACCGGCGCCAGCTGGCGCGGGCTGAGCCGCTCGCTGACAAAGGTCCCCGCCTGCCCACGCCGTTCGAGCCATCCCTGGGCGACCAGCTCTCCCCAGGCGTTTTCGATGGTCGCCCGGGAAACGCCCTGCTCCTGAGCGTACACCCGGCTGGCGGGCAAACGGCTGCCCGGGGTCAGTTCGCCACGTTCAATCGCCGATTTCAACTGGCGGGCGATACGCTGATAAAGCGGGAGGTTAATCGCTTCCATTATGGTCTGCTTTTTTCATCACAATATGGCTATCTTTTGCAGTCCATTATAATGCTATTTTGGCTGCCGTCTTAGAGAGGAGAACACCATGAACCAATTACGTCAGCCATTCAGTGAACTGAGCCCGGAAGTCTATAAAGGGCTGGTACAGGCCAGCATCGCGCTGGAGAAAAGCGAGCTGGGCAACGCCCTGGTAGAGCTGGTTTATTTACGCGTCTCGCAGATCAACGGCTGCGCCTTCTGTCTTGAGAAACATAGCCAGGCGCTGCGCAAAGGCGGCATGGCGCAAAGCAAACTGGATGCCCTTGCGGGCTGGCGGGTAAGCGCCCACTTTACTCCGGCCGAACGCGCGGCGCTGGCTTGGGCCGAGTCGGTCACCGACATTGCCGCCAGCCATGCGGAAGATGAGGTTTACCAGCCGCTGCGCGAACATTTTACCCCGCGTCAGATAAGCGATCTGACCTTCGCCGTCAGTCTGATGAACGCCTTTAACCGCCTCGCCGTGGCCATGCGCCTGTAGTTCCGCACAGCCTCCCCCCTCCTCCGCCGATCTATCCCGGCGGGGGACTCGCTTGCCAAAAACGCTATATATTGAGTGGTTGAAGTTTTAAATAACTACATCTAGTATTTCCTTATCGAATGGCCCACTACGTTCGACGCTATGTTTAGCGCCGTGCTGTTATCTTAAATGGAAATACGAATCATGCGCATTATTATTTACACTCGAAATGACTGCGTGCAGTGCCATGCCACCCGGCGAGCCATGGAGAGCCGGGGACTGGCCTTTGAAATGGTCAACGTCGACCAGCAGCCGGATGCCGCCGACACCCTGCGCGAGCAGGGATTTCGCCAGCTGCCGGTGGTGATCGCCGGTGAGCTGCGCTGGAGCGGCTTCCGCCCGGATATGATCAATCGCCTGCGCCCCTCCTTTACGGCGGCCAGCGCATGAGCCTCATCGTCTACTTCTCCAGCCGTTCGGAGAATACCCATCGCTTTGTGCAGCGCCTGGGGCTGCCGGCGGTGCGCATCCCGCTGAACGAGCGTGAACATCTGCGGGTAGACGAGCCCTATATTCTCATCGTTCCCAGCTATGGCGGCGGCGGCACCGCCGGCGCGGTACCGCGTCAGGCGATCCGCTTTTTAAACGACGTGCATAACCGCCAGCTGATCCGCGGAGTGATTGCCGCGGGCAATCGCAACTTTGGCGACGGCTGGGGGCGTGCCGGAGATGTCATCGCGCAAAAATGCGCCGTGCCCTATCTCTACCGCTTCGAGCTGATGGGAACCCCCGACGATATCAACACCGTGCGTAAAGGAGTCAGCGAATTTTGGCAACGACAACCGCAGAACGTATAACCGCCGCCGTGGATTTTCACGCCCTCAACGCGATGCTGAATTTGTACGACAGCGAGGGCCGCATCCCGTTTGAGAAAGATCGCCAGGCGGTTGAGGCCTTTATGGCGACCCAGGTTCAGCCCAACGCCCTCACCTTCCCCAGCCCGGAGGATAAGCTCAGCTGGCTCGTCAGCGAGGGCTATTACGATCCGCAGGTGCTGGCCGGCTATGACCGCGGGTTTGTGCTGGCGTTGTTCGCCCATGCCCGGCGCGCTCCGTTTCGCTTTCAGACCTTCCTCGGCGCCTGGAAGTTCTATACCAGCTATGCGCTGAAAACCTTTGACGGCAAGCACTACCTCGAGGATTTCGCCGAACGCAGCGTGATGGTGGCCCTGACGCTGGCCCGGGGCGATGAACAGCAGGCGCGGCAGCTGACGGAGGAGATACTCAGCGGCCGCTTTCAGCCCGCCACACCGACCTTCCTTAACGCTGGCAAACAGCAGCGCGGGGAGCTGATCTCCTGCTTCCTGCTGCGTATTGAGGATAATATGGAGTCCATCGGCCGGGCGGTGAACTCGGCGCTACAGCTGTCGAAGCGCGGCGGCGGGGTGGCCTTTTTACTCTCCAACCTGCGCGAGGCCGGGGCGCCGATCAAGCGCATCGAAAACCAGTCTTCTGGGGTGGTGCCGGTGATGAAGATGCTGGAGGACGCCTTCTCCTATGCCAATCAGCTCGGCGCCCGCCAGGGGGCGGGTGCGGTCTGGCTGCATGTTCACCATCCCGATATTTTACGCTTTCTTGATACCCGGCGTGAAAATGCCGATGAGAAAATCCGCATCAAAACCTTGTCGCTGGGGGTGGTGATCCCTGATATCACCTTCCAGCTGGCGAAAGAAGATGCGCAGATGGCCCTGTTCTCGCCTTATGACGTCGAACGGCTGTACGGCAAACCTTTCGCCGATTGCGCCATCGGCGACCTCTATCCGCAGCTGGTGGCCGACGAGCGGGTCCGCAAGCGCTGGATCCGCGCCCGCGACCTGTTCCAGCGCCTGGCGGAGATCCAGTTTGAATCCGGCTACCCGTACATCATGTTTGAAGACACCGTGAACCGCGCCAGTCCGGTGGCCGGGCGGGTCACCATGAGCAATCTGTGTTCGGAGATCCTGCAGGTCAGTACGCCGTCCGCCTATAATGAAGACCTCAGCTATGCGCATATCGGGGAAGATATCTCCTGCAACCTCGGCTCGCTGAACATCGCCCACACCATGGACTCGCCGGATTTCGGCCGCACAATCGCCACCGCGGTGCGCGCCCTGACCGCCGTGTCCGACATGAGCGACATTCAGTCGGTTCCCTCGGTGGCGGCCGGCAACGCGGCCTCCCACGCCATCGGCCTGGGGCAGATGAATCTGCACGGTTACCTGGCGCGGGAGGGCATTGCCTACGGCAGCCCGGAGGGGCTGGACTTCACCAATATCTACTTCTACACCGTGACCTGGCACGCGCTGCACACCTCGATGCAGCTGGCCCGCGAGCGCGGCCAGCGCTTCGCCGGCTTCGAGCAGTCGCGCTACGCCAGCGGGGCGTACTTCGACAAATATCTGCAGGAGGAGTGGCAGCCGAAAACCGAACGGGTGCGCACGCTGTTCGCCCGCGCCGGCATCTCTCTGCCCGACCGGGAAAGCTGGCGCCAGCTGCGCGACGATGTCATGCGCTATGGCATCTACAATCGCTATCTGCAGGCGGTGCCGCCCACCGGCTCGATCTCGTACATCAACCATGCCACCTCCAGCATTCACCCGATCGTCTCGAAGATTGAGATCCGCAAAGAGGGGAAAACCGGACGGGTGTACTACCCCGCGCCATTTATGAATAACGACAATCTGGCCCTCTACCAGGATGCGTATGAGATAGGGCCGGAGAAGATCATTGACACTTACGCCGAGGCGACGCGCCACGTCGACCAGGGGCTGTCGCTGACCCTGTTCTTCCCCGATACCGCCACCACCCGCGATATCAACAAGGCGCAAATTTACGCCTGGAAGAAAGGCATCAAGACGCTCTACTACATCCGTCTGCGCCAGCTGGCGCTGGAAGGCACTGAAATTGAAGGCTGCGTGTCCTGCGCGCTGTAAGGAGAACAGGATGACCCATTTAACGCGCGTCAGCGCAATCAACTGGAACCGCATTGATGACGATAAAGATCTTGAGGTCTGGAACCGTCTCACCAGCAACTTCTGGCTGCCGGAGAAAGTGCCGCTGTCGAACGACATTCCCGCCTGGCAAACCCTCAGCGCGGCGGAGCAGCAGTTGACCATTCGCGTCTTTACCGGATTGACCCTGCTTGACACCATTCAGAACACCGTCGGCGCCCCGGCGCTAATGGCGGACGCCTTAACCCCGCATGAGGAGGCGGTGCTGTCGAACATCAGCTTTATGGAGGCGGTTCATGCCCGCTCTTACAGCTCCATCTTTTCCACGCTGTGCCACAGCAAGGAAGTGGATGCCGCCTTCGCCTGGAGCGAAAGCTGCGATCCCCTGCAGCGCAAGGCGCAGCTGATGCTGGATTACTATCAGGCCGACGAGCCGCTGAAGAAAAAAATCGCCAGCGTGTTCCTCGAATCCTTTCTCTTCTACTCCGGCTTCTGGCTGCCGATGTACTTCTCCAGCCGGGGAAAGCTGACCAACACTGCGGATCTGATCCGCCTGATCATTCGCGATGAAGCGGTGCATGGCTATTACATCGGCTACAAGTACCAGAAAGGACTGGAGATCGTCAGCCCCGGCAAGCGCGAAGAATTGAAAAATTTCGCCCTCGATCTGCTGATGGATCTTTACGACAACGAACTGGCCTACAGCCGGGAGCTGTACGGCGAGAGCGGCTGGTTCGACGACGTCAGCGCTTTCCTGTGCTACAACGCCAACAAAGCGCTGATGAACCTCGGCTACGAGGCGCTGTTCCCGGCGGAGATGGCGGCGGTCAATCCGGCAATCCTCGCAGCGCTGTCGCCCAACGCCGACGAAAACCATGACTTTTTCTCCGGTTCCGGCTCCTCCTACGTGATAGGAAAAATGGAAGAGACCGCCGACGACGATTGGGACTTTTAACCGTACTTTCACCAGGAATATCGCAGGCGGATTCCTGGTGATTAATTTCACAAAATAGCGTTTAATCCACCAAATATTCTCTCCATGACCTAACCGTCATCACTTCGTCATATTTAGCAGAAAACCGGTCCATTTCAGTAGAATTATCCAAAGATAATCAAAAAATATTACCAACAACAAATTACCGCCCAGCCCTTATATCACGGGGGCTTAGCCACAGTTGCCCCCATCTGATTTTGCCGAGAGTTTGCCATTGAGGGTTGTCACAGAATCTGAGTATGTTAGGGTGTAAAAAGATCATAATCACCATCGGGTATCATATCGCAATAAACAAATAACAGGAACTTCTCTATTGCATGGCAATTAAATTAGAAATCAAAAATCTTTATAAGATATTTGGCGAGCATCCACACCGTGCTTTCAAATATATTGAGAAAGGACTCAACAAAGCGCAAATACTGGAAAAAACGGGGCTGTCGCTTGGCGTCAAAGACGCCAGTCTGGCCATTGAAGAAGGCGAGATATTCGTCATCATGGGGCTCTCCGGCTCGGGGAAATCCACCATGGTTCGCCTTCTCAATCGCCTGATTGAACCCACCCGCGGCCAGGTGCTGATTGACGGGGTCGATATCGCCAAAATGTCGGATGCCGAGCTGCGCGAGGTGCGTCGCAAGAAAATTGCGATGGTTTTTCAGTCCTTTGCGCTGATGCCGCACATGAGCGTGCTCGATAACACGGCGTTTGGCATGGCGCTTGCCGGCGTTCCCGCCGCCGAACGAGAGCAAAAAGCCCGGGAGGCGCTGCGTCAGGTGGGGCTGGAGAATTATGCCCACGCCTGGCCGGATGAACTCTCCGGCGGCATGCGCCAGCGCGTCGGTTTAGCTCGCGCCCTGGCGATTAATCCCGATATTCTGTTAATGGATGAAGCCTTCTCTGCGCTCGATCCGCTCATTCGTACCGAAATGCAGGATGAGCTCATCAAATTACAGGCGAAGCATCAACGCACTATCGTCTTTATTTCCCATGACCTTGATGAAGCCATGCGAATTGGCGATCGTATCGCCATTATGCAAAATGGCGAAGTGGTCCAGGTCGGCACTCCGGATGAAATATTAAATAATCCGGCCAATGATTATGTGCGCACCTTCTTCCGCGGCGTGGATATTAGCCAGGTATTCAGCGCGAAAGATATTGCCCGCCGCAGCCCGGTTGGCCTGATTCGTAAAACGCCTGGTTTTGGCCCCCGTTCGGCGCTGAAATTATTACAGGATGAAGACCGGGAATATGGCTATGTCATAGAGCGCGGTAATCGCTTTGTCGGGATTGTCTCGATTGATTCTCTGAAAACAGCCCTCAGCGCCGGGCAGGGGATCGAGGCGGCGCTGATTGACGCCCCGCTGGCGGTGGAAGCGCAAACCCCGCTCAGCGATCTGCTCTCCCACGTCGGCCACGCTCCGTGCGCCGTGCCGGTAGTGGATGAAGAACAACAATACATTGGCATCATTTCCAAACGGATGTTGCTCCAGGCTTTAGATCGCGAGGGGGTGAATCATGGCTGATCAGACCAATCCGTGGGGCAGCGCCCCGTCAACCGACAGCGCCGCGCAGGCTGCCGATGCCTGGGGTGGCGCCTCTACTGCCGCGCCGGCTAATGGCGGCGGCGCCGACTGGCTGCACAGCGCCCCTGCGCCGCAGCCGGAACAGTTCAATATCATGGATCCGTTCCATAAGACCCTGATCCCGCTCGACAGCTGGGTGACCCACGCCATCGACTGGATCGTGCTGCACTTCCGTCCGCTGTTCCAGGGGATCCGCGTGCCGATCGACTACATCCTCAGCGCCTTCCAGCAGCTGCTGTTGGGGATGCCGGCGCCGGTGGCGATTATCGTCTTCGCGCTAATCGCCTGGCAGATCTCCAGCCTCGGCATGGGGGTCGCCACTCTGGTATCGCTGATTGCCATCGGCGCCATCGGCGCGTGGTCGCAAGCCATGGTCACTCTGGCGCTGGTCCTCACCGCCCTGCTGTTCTGCATGGTTATCGGCTTGCCGCTGGGGATCTGGCTAGCGCGCAGCCCGCGGGCGGCGAAAATCATCCGCCCGCTGTTGGATGCCATGCAGACCACGCCGGCGTTCGTCTATCTGGTGCCGATCGTGATGCTGTTCGGCATCGGCAACGTACCGGGCGTGGTGGTGACGATTATCTTCGCCCTGCCGCCGATCGTCCGTCTGACCATCCTCGGGATAAACCAGGTGCCTGCGGATCTGATCGAAGCGTCGCGCTCATTTGGCGCCAGCCCGCGCCAGCTGCTGTTTAAGGTGCAGCTGCCGCTGGCCATGCCCACCATTATGGCCGGGGTTAACCAGACCCTGATGCTGGCCCTGTCGATGGTAGTGATCGCCTCGATGATCGCCGTCGGCGGCCTCGGCCAGATGGTGCTGCGCGGTATCGGCCGCCTGGATATGGGCCTGGCGACCGTCGGCGGGGTGGGGATCGTGATCCTGGCGATTATTCTTGACCGCCTCACCCAGGCCGTCGGTCGCGACGCCCGCAGTCGCGGCAACCGCCGCTGGTACACCACCGGCCCGCTGGGGCTTATCACTCGCCCTTTCTGTCGATAAGTCGATAACAGCGCCGCTCCCCGGCACCAGCCGATGCCCGGGAGCGGCCCTTCCCGTTAAACAATAAGAGGAACCACCATGCGACATAGTACGATGTTGGCCACCGCCGCCTTTGCCACCCTGCTCGCCACCAGCGCCTTCGCCGCCGACCTGCCGGGTAAAGGGATTACGGTGAAGCCCGCTCAGAGCACTATCTCCGAAGAGAGCTTCCAGACCCTGCTGGTCAGTCGCGCGCTGGAGAAGCTGGGCTACACCGTCGAGAAACCCAGCGAAGTGGACTATAACGTTGCCTATACGTCGATTGCCGCCGGAGATACCACCTTTATCGCCACCAACTGGCAACCGCTGCACGATGACATGTACGCCGCGGCGGGCGGTGATAACAAATTCTATCGCAAAGGAGTGTACGTCTCAGGCGCCGCCCAGGGCTATTTGATCGACAAAAAAACCGCTGAGCAGTACCACATCACCTCCATCGATCAGCTCAAAGATCCGCAGATCGCCAAACTGTTTGATACCAACAATGACGGTAAAGCGGATCTCACCGGCTGTACCCCAGGATGGGGCTGCGAAGCAGTGATTAACCATCAGATTGACGCCTATGGCCTGAGCAAAACCGTCACCCATAACCAGGGCAACTACGCGGCGATGATGGCCGACACCATTGCCCGGTATAAAGAGGGTAAACCGGTGCTCTACTACACCTGGACGCCGTACTGGGTTAGCGACGTGCTGAAGCCTGGCAAGGACGTCGTCTGGCTGCAGGTGCCGTTCTCCTCCCTGCCGGGCGAACAGAAAAACATCGACACCAAACTGGCCAACGGCGCCAACTATGGCTTCCCGGTGAACACCATGCACATCGTCGCCAACAAAGCCTGGGCGGAGAAAAATCCGGCCGCCGCCACTCTGTTTAGCGTCATGAAGCTGCCGATCGCCGACATCAACGCCGAGAATGCGATGATGCACGAAGGCCATGCTTCCGAAGCCGACATTAACGGCCACGTTGATGGCTGGATCAAAGCCCACCAGCCGCTGTTCGACAGCTGGGTGAAAACCGCCCTCGCCGCGCAGCAGTAAACCCGCTCACGGATAAGGCCCAGCGCCTTATCCGGCCCCCTTGCCCCCTTTCTCGTGGCCAGGTCATAGAAACGCGTTTCCAGGAATTTCCATAGTGTTAAGGCGCATCGCGCTCTGTTAAGGTGGAGACATCGGTCAAATTGCCATCTTCACATGGATCCAGCGATAAGTTATTCATATGGAAAACCCCGCGCCCTTAACCTGTGCCTTACCTGAACGCGTCGCCACCGTCGGCGAAGGCGTCAAAGACAGTCTCCCCATCGTCATCAGCTACCTTCCGGTGGCATTCGCCTTCGGACTCAATGCCACCCGGCTGGGCTTCACCCCGCTGGAAAGCCTGTTCTTCTCCTGCATTATTTACGCCGGCGCCAGCCAGTTTGTGATCACCGCCATGTTGGCCGCCGGCAGTTCGCTGTGGGTCGCCGCCCTGACGGTAATGGCGATGGATGTCCGCCACGTGCTGTATGGCCCCTCATTGCGCAGCCGCATTCGCTCAGCGCTGGATAAAAAGAAAACCGCCCTCTGGGCCTTCGGCCTGACCGATGAGGTTTTCGCCGCCGCTACCGCCAGGCTGGTTCGCGATCACCGCCGCTGGAGCGAAAACTGGATGCTTGGTCTCGCTTTTACCTCGTGGGCATCGTGGGTGTGCGGCACGCTGGCCGGCGCCTGGTCCGGCAACGGCCTGCTGGTGGATTATCCGGCGGTGGAAGCCGCCCTCGGCTTTATGCTGCCGGCGCTGTTTATGAGCTTCCTGCTGGCCTCTTTCCAGCGTCAGCAGTCACTCTGCGTCACGGCGGCGCTAGCGGGCGCGCTGGGCGGCATTCTGTTATTTTCCATTCCGGCGGCGATCCTCGCCGGAATTGTCTGCGGGTGTCTGACGGCGCTGCTTCAGGCCATGCTCAAGGGGATGCCGGATGAACAGTGAAGTCCTTCTGCTCGGGGTGATAGTCGGCGGCGTCAACTATCTCTTTCGCTATCTTCCTCTGCGTTTGCGCGTCGGCCACGCCCGTCCTGCCCGCCGCGGCCCGGTCAGCGTGCTGCTGGATACCATTGGCATCGCCTCGATTTGCGCGCTGTTGGTGGTCTCCAGCGTGCCGGAGATCCTCGCCGATGCCCATCGCCTGGCGCCGACGCTGACCGGCTTCCTGGTGCTGGGCGCCGCCTTCTGGAAAACCCGCAGCATCATTGTCCCGACCCTGCTGTCGGCGTTTGCCTATGGTCTGGCATGGAAAATCATCAACGGGCTTTAAGCTTTACGTATCAATTTTGGTCAATAATTCATTTGATTTATTTGTCACAATAGTTATTATATCGGCTGTAATTAATGAGGTCATACCCAAATGGATAGTTCGTTTACTCCCATTGAGCAAATGCTCAAGTTCCGCGCCAGCCGCCATGAAGATTTCCCGTTTCAGGAGATCCTGTTAACTCGTCTTTGCATGCATATGCAAGGTAAGCTGCTGGAAAATCGCAATAAAATGCTCAAAGCGCAGGGAATTAACGAGACATTATTTATGGCGCTGATTACGCTGGAGTCACAGGAAAACCACAGCATCCAGCCGTCCGAGCTGAGCTGTGCGCTGGGCTCGTCACGTACCAACGCCACCCGTATCGCTGATGAACTGGAAAAACGCGGCTGGATTGAGCGCCGCGAGAGCGATAACGATCGTCGCTGTTTGCATCTGCAACTGACCGAAAAGGGCCATCAGTTTTTGCGTGAAGTCCTGCCGCCGCAGCATAACTGCCTGCATCAGCTGTGGTCTTCACTTAGCACCAGCGAAAAAGATCAGCTCGAACACATCACCCGCAAACTCCTGAGCCGCCTTGATCAGATGGAAGAAGAAGGCGTGCTAGCGGACTCTCTACGCTAAGGGCGGCGTCGCTCAGCCCATTTTTACGTTGCAAGGAAAACAGCCAGGCCAGCAGATCTCTGCTGGCCTTTCTGATAAACAGGTCGGCTCAGCCGATGTGAAATAATAAGATCGTGGAGAATAACATGAGTGCAAATGCGGAGAGCCAAACCCCGCAGCAACCAGGCAGCAAAAAAGGAAAGCGTAAAGGCGCCCTTCTGTTGCTGACATTGCTCTTCATTATTATTGCCGTGGCATATGGGATTTACTGGTTTCTGGTACTGCGTCACTACGAAGAGACCGACGATGCCTACGTGGCAGGGAATCAGGTACAAATTATGGCTCAGGTCGCGGGCAGCGTGACCAAAGTCTGGGCTGACAACACGGACTACGTGCAGAAAGGCGATCCGCTGGTCACTCTCGATCGGACCGATGCCCAACAGGCGTTTGAAAAGGCTAAGACCCAACTGGCCGCCAGCGTCCGTCAGACCCGCCAGCAGATGATCAACAGCAAGCAATTGCAGGCGAACATCGACGTCAAAAAAACCGCCCTTGCCCAGGCGCAGGCTGACCTGAACCGCCGCATCCCGCTGGGCGCCGCGAACCTCATTGGCCGCGAAGAGCTGCAGCACGCCCGCGATACCGTCGCCAGCGCACAGGCCGAACTCGACGTGGCAATCCAGCAGTACAACGCCAACCAGGCGATCGTGCTGGGCACCAGGCTAGAACAGCAGCCGGCGGTGCTCCAGGCGGCCACTGAAGTGCGTAACGCCTGGCTGGCCCTGCAGCGTACGCAGATCGTCAGCCCGATTAGCGGCTACGTTTCCCGTCGCTCGGTACAGCCTGGCGCGCAGATCGGCACCACCACGCCGCTGATGGCGGTGGTCCCGGCGACCAACCTGTGGATCGATGCTAACTTTAAAGAGACTCAGCTGGCGCATATGCGTATCGGCCAGCCGGCCACCGTGATCAGCGATATCTATGGCGATGACGTGAAATACACCGGTAAAGTGGTCGGTCTGGATATGGGCACCGGCAGCGCCTTCTCCCTGCTGCCGGCGCAGAATGCCACCGGCAACTGGATCAAAGTGGTACAGCGCCTGCCGGTTCGTATCGAGCTGGATGAAAAACAACTAGCGGAACACCCGCTGCGCATCGGCCTCTCGACGCTGGTGGAAGTCAACACCACCGATCGCGATGGTGAAATGCTGGCCAGCCAGGTGCGGAGCTCCCCGGTTTACGAGAGCAATGCCCGCGAAATCGCTCTCGATCCGGTTAATAAGCTGATAGACGAGATCATTCAGGCCAACGCCGGATAATTCGGGGTGAGTGTAATGCAACAGCAAAAACCGCTGGAAGGCGCGCAGCTGGTCATTATGACCATTGCGCTGTCGCTCGCGACGTTCATGCAGGTGCTGGATTCCACTATCGCCAACGTGGCGATCCCGACCATTGCCGGCAACCTTGGCTCGTCGCTGAGCCAGGGGACCTGGGTCATCACCTCGTTCGGGGTCGCTAACGCCATCTCCATCCCGATCACCGGCTGGCTGGCCAAGCGCGTCGGCGAGGTGAAGCTGTTCCTGTGGTCAACCACCGCTTTCGCCATTGCCTCCTGGGCCTGCGGCGTCTCCAACAGCCTGACGATGCTGATTTTCTTCCGCGTCATTCAGGGGATCGTCGCCGGACCGCTGATCCCGCTGTCGCAAAGTCTGCTGCTCAGCAACTATCCCCCGGCGAAGCGCTCTATCGCTCTGGCGCTGTGGTCAATGACGGTGATTGTCGCGCCCATCTGCGGTCCGATCCTCGGCGGCTATATCAGCGATAACTATCACTGGGGCTGGATCTTCTTTATCAACGTGCCCATTGGCGTGGCGGTGGTGCTGATGACCCTGCAGACCCTGCGCAACCGGGAAACCAAAACCGAACAGCGGCGGATCGACGGCGTCGGTCTGGCGCTGCTGATCATTGGTATCGGTAGCCTGCAGGTGATGCTGGACCGGGGTAAAGAGCTGGACTGGTTCTCCTCCAATGAGATTATCATTCTGACCATCGTGGCGGTGGTGGCGATAAGCTTCCTGATCGTCTGGGAGCTAACCGACGATAACCCGATTGTCGATCTATCGCTATTTAAGTCGCGCAACTTCACCATCGGCTGCCTCTGTATCAGTCTGGCCTATATGCTCTACTTCGGCGCCATCGTGCTGCTGCCGCAGCTGTTGCAGGAGGTCTACGGCTACACCGCGACCTGGGCCGGCCTGGCGTCGGCGCCGGTGGGGGTGATCCCGGTCATTCTGTCGCCGATTATCGGCCGCTTCGCGCATAAGCTCGACATGCGGCGGCTGGTCACCTTCAGCTTTATTATGTACGCGGTCTGCTTCTACTGGCGCGCCTGGACCTTCGAACCGGGGATGGACTTTGGCGCCTCGGCGTGGCCACAGTTTATCCAGGGCTTCGCGGTGGCCTGCTTCTTCATGCCGTTGACCACCATCACCCTCTCCGGCCTGCCGCCGGAGCGGCTGGCGGCGGCGTCGAGCCTGTCGAACTTCACCCGTACCCTTGCCGGCTCCATCGGGACCTCGATCACCACCACCCTGTGGACCAACCGCGAGGCGCTGCATCATGCGCAGCTCACCGAATCGGTGACCCCCTTTAACCCCAACGCGCAGCAGATATACGATCAGCTGCAGGGCATGGGAATGACGCAGCAGCAGGCGTCCGGCTGGATAGCGCAGCAGATAACCAACCAGGGGCTGATTATCTCCGCCAACGAAATCTTCTGGATTTCTGCGGCTATTTTCATCCTGCTGTTGGGGCTGGTGTGGTTCGCCAGACCACCGTTCAGCGCCGGCGGAGGCGGCGGCGGCGCGCACTAAGCCTCACATAAAGGGACCTCCGGGTCCCTTTTTTACGGCGTCAGGTTGTCCAGTTCTCGCTAGTTTCTGTCTCGTTTGCGAAAGCCCGTCACCCTGCGCTCGGGCAGGATAAAGGCTGACCATTAAGGAGAACACTATGCTGAGCCATCCTGCTGAAAAGTACCGTCCCTATCCGCCGATCGCCCTGCCTGACCGCCGCTGGCCAGACCGGCAAATCAGCCACGCCCCGCGCTGGCTGTCGACTGACCTGCGCGACGGCAACCAGGCGCTGGCGGAGCCCATGGACAGCGCCCGCAAACTGCAGTTCTGGGATCTGCTGCTGGAGTGCGGCTTTAAAGAGATTGAAGTCGCCTTCCCTTCCGCCTCACAAACCGATTTCAACTTTGTCCGCCAGCTGATTGACGAACAGCGCATCCCGGAGGATGTCACCATCCAGGTGCTGACCCAGGCGCGAGACCCGCTGATCCTGCGCACCTTTGAGGCGCTGCGCGGCGCCCGCCGGGCTACCGTCCACCTCTACAATGCCACCGCGCCGCTGTTCCGCGAGCTGGTTTTCGGCATGGACAAGGCCGAGGTGATCGCCCTCGCGACCCGCGCCACCCGGCTTATCCGTCAGCAGTGCGAACAGCAGCCGGAGACCCGCTGGCAATATGAATATTCGCCTGAAACCTTCTGCTTCACCGAGCCCGAGTTTGCGCTTGAGATTTGCGAAGCGGTGGCGGATGTCTGGCAGCCCTGCGCCGAGCGACCGATGATCGTCAATCTGCCGGCGACGGTGGAAGTCAACACCCCCAACGTCTATGCCGATCAGATCGAGTATTTTTGCCGCCACTTCTCCCGCCGCGGCGAGGTCTGCATCAGCGTGCACCCGCATAACGATCGCGGCACCGGCGTCGCCAGCGCCGAGCTGGCGGTGATGGCCGGCGCCGATCGGGTAGAAGGCTGCCTGTTTGGCAACGGCGAACGCACCGGCAACGTCTGTCTGGTGACTTTGGCGATGAACCTCTACAGCCAGGGCATCGACCCTGAGCTTCGCTTCGAGCAGATGAACCGGGTGGTGGAGGTGGTGGAAAACTGCAACCAGATCCCCGTTCACCCGCGCCACCCGTGGGCGGGAAGTCTGGCTTACACCGCCTTCTCCGGCTCCCATCAGGATGCGATCAAAAAAGGGTTTGATGCCCGTCAGCCTGGCGATCCGTGGCAGATGCCCTACCTGCCCATTGACCCGCAGGATATTGGCTGCAGCTATGAGGCGGTGATCCGCGTCAACAGCCAGTCGGGGAAGAGCGGCAGCGCCTGGCTTATCGAACAAAATCATGGTCTGAAACTGCCCCGCGGGCTGCAGCAGGACTTCAGCCAGCACGTTCAGCAGGCCACCGATAGCGACGGCAAAGAGATGACCCACCATGCGCTGTGGCAGCTGTTCCGCACGCGCTACGGGCTGCAGGCGCAGCCGGCGCTGACGCTGCTCGATTATCAGAGCGCCAGCCAGCAGGATGGCCAGCTTTCCCTGCAGGCAACGCTGCGTCACCACGGCGAAACCCGACGCCTGCAGGGCCAGGGCAACGGCCTGCTCTCCGCCGCAGCCAGCGGGCTCAGCGCGCTGTTTCGGCAGCCGTTTATGATCAAGGACTATCATGAGCATACCCTCGGCGCGCGCAGCGACAGCCGGTCGGTGGCCTATATCCGCTGCGTTTTTCCGCAAGGAGAAAGCTACTGGGGCGTGGGTATCGATAATGACGTGGCGCGCGCCTCGCTGCAGGCGCTGTGCAATGCGCTCAGCGCCGCCGATCAGGCCGGGGGACGAAAATAGTCGCTGGGGGCGACGCCCATCACCCGACGAAACATGGCGCTGAAGGCGCTGTGGCTACCGTAGCCCAGCTCCAGCGCCACCCGCAGCACGGAGTGGCCCTGCGCCAGGCGCACCAGCGCTTCCATTAGCTTCGCCCGGCGCACCCACTCGCTCCACGTCAGGCTAGTCTGCTGCTGAAAATGGCGGTTTAGGGTTCGCTCGCTCATGCTGCACGCCTTCGCCGCTTGGCCGCTGCTCCAGGCCTCGCCCGGCGCCTCGCGTACCTGCTGGCACAGCCGACGCAGCGTTTCGCTTTGCGGCTCCGGCAGGCCAAACGGCAGGATCGCCATCCCGCGGATCTCATCGAGGATCAGTTCATAAATTCTTTCGTCGCGGCTGGCGGGGGCATAGCGTTCCGCCAGCGCCAGGGATGACACGATCAGTTCCCGCAACAGCGGCGTGATCTGTACGATCTGGCAGCCCGCCGGAAGATCGGCGCGCGCCAGCGGATCGATAAACAGGGTGCGCGCCGCCACGTTGCCGGTCATGCGCAGCGCGTGCGGCGTTCCCGCCGGCAGCCAGACGCCGCGCCCGGGCGGCACCACCCAGTAGCCTACCGGCGTCGCGACCCGCACCACGCCGCTTAGTATATGCAGCAGCTGGGCGCAGTCATGCTGATGCCAGTCTTCCTGGTCACCATGGGCATAATCATGGGCAAAGGGCACCAGTGGGCGGTGCTGAAAGGAGAAGGAAAGCGTCGTCGTCATCGCGGCGTCAGAAGAGCGGCCCGGCGACAGGCGTCGGGCCGTGGCGGAAGCACTAGATGTGCAGTTCCTGCAGTTTTTCTTTCGGCAACGCCAGTTCGTCGTTGCTGTTGATGCGCACATCGCGCTCAATGATATGGCGAGCGATGTCCTGGGCCTCTTCCAGCGAGTGCATGGTGTAAGTCCCGCACTGGTAGACGTTGAGCTCCGGGATCTGGTTCTGATCTTTCACCTTCAGCACATCGGCCATCGCCGCTTTCCAGGCGTCAGCGACGCGCTGCTCGTCCGGCGTACCAATCAGGCTCATATAGAAGCCGGTGCGGCAGCCCATTGGCGAAATGTCGATAATTTCCACGCCATTCCCGTTCAGATGATCGCGCATAAAGCCCGCGAACAGATGCTCCAGGGTGTGGATACCGCGTTCCGGCATCACTTCCTGGTTCGGTACGCAGAAGCGCAGATCGAAAACGGTGATTTCATCGCCATGCGGCGTGTTCATTTTCTTCGCGACACGCACCGCTGGGGCTTCCATTCGGGTATGGTCGACTGTGAAACTATCTAACAACGGCATTCGTCACCTCCGGGAGTGAATTTTTTTAAAATAAAATGAACTCTTTGTTCAGCCGCGAGTCTCAGTATATGAAAGACGCGCATTTATTATCATCATCATCCCTGAATCAGAGATGAAAGTTTGGCCACAGTGATGTGGCCTTTTTCTTTTCCAGCGCTACGCGTGCCGCGCCAGCAGCGCCTCAAACGGCTCGCTGTCTTCAGCTTCCACTTTCTTCTGTCGCGCCACCGACGCGTCGCGCTCGGCGATAAAATCGTCTTCGCTCAGGATCTCCAGCGGCTCTTCGCGCAGCTGCGTCCGGTAACGATCGGCAAGCGCACGGCCGGTACCGCCAATGCCTTCTTCAATCATAGAACGCAGAATGCGGGCTGAGAAGGTTAATTCCGGATCGTCAAAGCAGGCCAGCAGCTCGTCGCAGACCTGCTGATATGCCTGGCCACCGTGGATACTGTCCAGGGTCTGCGCCACGCGGCGTAAATCGCGGAACAGATCTTTGCCCACCTGAGCCAGCGGGAACTGCGCGCTTTCGCAGCCAATCCCCAGCGTTAAGCCCGGCTTACGCCCTTCCAGAATCACCCGATTCCAGTTGGTGCGGGTGCACAGCAGCTCATCGCTGCTCATCTCCGGCGCGTCGGCCAGCGCGCACCAGACCATAAACAGGTCGAGGAAACGCACCTGCTGGGCGTCAACGCCGATCGGCGAGAACGGATTGATATCCAGCGAACGCACTTCGATATACTCAATACCACCGCGCAACAGCGCATCGGACGGGGTTTCGCCCCGACGGGTGACGCGTTTCGGGCGGATCGGCGCATAAAGTTCATTTTCAATCTGCAGAATGTTGCTGTTGATCTGCAGATACTTGCCGTCTTTCTGCAGCCCGATTTTGGCGTACTCTTCCGACGGCGTTTTAATCGCCCGCTTCAATCCTGCCACATACTCGTGCAGATCGTTAAACGTAATTCCGAGATTGCTTTGCGACTTATTGGTATAACCAAGGTCGCTGAGGCGCAGCGAGGTGGCATACGGCAGGTAATACATGCCGTTGCCCGTTTCCTCAAAGGGCAGCGTTGTCGGTTTGCCTTGCAGGAATGAGGAGCAAATCGCCGGCGAGGCGCCAAACAGATAGGGGATCACCCAGCCAAAGCGATAGTAGTTACGAATTGAGCGGAAATAGCCCGCCGAAATGGCCTCTTTACCACTCTCGGCATCTTCCACACCACATTTTGCCTGCCAGAAGGCCATCGGTAGGGAGAAGTTATAGTGCACGCCGGAGATAGTCTGCATCAGCGCGCCATAGCGGTTCTTCAGCCCCTCGCGATATAGCGTTTTCAGGCGCCCCACGTTAGAGGTGCCGTACTGCGCCAGCTCAATATCCTGACCGGGGGCGATATAGCATGGCATGCTCAGCGGCCACATCCGCTCGTCGCCAAGCTGACGCGCGGTATAGCGATGGACATCGCGCATAAAGGTCAGCATATGCTCAATATCGCCATCTACTGGCGTAATGAACTCAAGTAAAGCTTCGGCAAAATCGGTGGTAATCCATTTATGCGTTAGCGCTGAGCCTAACGCCGGAGGGTGACCGGTCGTTGCAAGGGTGCCGTCTGCGTTCACGCGCAGCGTTTCCCGCTCCAGACCACGTTGAATACCCTGCAGAGCCTGCGGATGTTTTTCCAGCCAGGCCAGCGCCTGTGATACGTCCGGGATCAATTTGACCTCCCGCCTGTCGAAATCGTTTGAATAAGCATAATTGTAATGGATGAACTGTCAGTCCAATTAGTGCCACCACGTCATGCCCTGAAGCGTCGCTGCCGCAATAGCGATATAGCGCAGCGCCTTACCAAGGCATAAGAAAAAGAGTACCGGTCCCCAGGAAATGCGCATCCATCCCGCCAGCAAACACAGTAAATCGCCGACAACCGGCGCCCAGCTCAGTAAGAGCGTGACCGCGCCGTAGCGCTTAAGCCAGCCGGCCGCCCGCTCCTGCCAGCGCGAGGTTTTGCGCAGCGGAAACAAGCGCCCCAGAATAACGTTAGTTACCCCTCCAAGGCTATTGCCGATTGTTGCTATTAATACTAACCACCACGGATGACTGACCCCCGCAAGTAGCATAGCCACCAGCACAACCTCCGAATTGCCGGGGAGCAGCGTGGCGCTTAAAAAGCTACTGGCAAACAGCGAGGTGAGTGACAGCGCGTCGCTCACAGCAAACGCACGTCAACTGCGTCCATTCCCGCGCGCTTCGCCGCCTGCAGACCAAAGTCGGCATCTTCGAAGACGACGCATTTTTCCGGCGCGACGCCCATGCGCTCGGCGCACAGCAGGAAGGTATCGGGCGCGGGTTTATGGTTGACCACATGATCGGCCGCCACCACCGCGGAGAAGTAATGACGCAGCCCCAGGTGCGCCAGCAGCGCTTCGGCGACGGCGCTCTCGCTGCCGGTTCCCACCGACATCGGGCGACGGCCGTGCCATGCCTTAACCACCTCAATCAGCGGCAACGGGCGTACGCTGTCCAGCAGCATCGCTTTGACGGCCTGGGTTTTTTCCTGCGCCAGGCGATGTGGATCGAGATCGGCCTGGTTGAGTTCGATAATAGCCTGGGCGATTCGCCAGGTTGGTGAGCCATTGAGCGCGACCATCGCGTGTTCGTCGAAACGCATACCGTAGCGGCCCAATACCTCGTTCCATGCCTGCCGATGGGTCGGCTCGGTATCGAGAATGGTGCCATCCATATCAAAGATCAGTCCTGCGTAACCTTCGTACATTGTCTTCTCACCAACCGGTTTGGGAATGATTACTGTAACGCAAAAGCCCGCCGTTGTCGCGGCCAGCGGCGCAGACGACAAAGGCGCCCTCAGGCGCCCCCAAACATTAGGCCGGATAACCAGCCTTATTTAATACGCAGATCGTTCTCGACCATTCGCACGCCCTGCACTCGGCGTGTGACTTCTACGGCTCGTTTAGCGCTCTCCGCGGAGGAGACAAATCCGCTCAGCTGGACGCGGCCTTTAAAGGTCTGGACGCTAATTTCTGAGGACTTAATGTCTTTATCGTTAAAGAGCGCCGTTTTCACCTTGGTGGTCACCACGGTATCGTCAATATAGCCGCCCGTACTCTCCTTTGTAGCCGATCCCGCACAGCCAGCGAGGGCCGTCGTTACCAGCAGCGTCGCGCAAAAAGCAGGTATTGCTTTGAACCATTTCATGGATTTCTCTCCTTGCATTTATCTCAGCCTGATAACGCTGATATACAAGGATAAATTATAGTGGAAAGCGCGTCTTGCCAATAAAAAAGTCAGGATGAAGCCAGTGATGGAAAACGAGGTAATCGGGATGGTGAGAGAAGAGTGAAGATTATGCATTCAGAACGGGTGCGGCGATAATTTCGCAGCCTATGCAACAACATCGTCGTTGTTACTGAGGAGAATATGGTGCATCCGGGAGGATGACTCGGCTACGCCTCGCCCTTTGGGCCGTTGCTTACGCAACGTTATCCCCCCTGGTGCTGGCGATGATTTCGCAGACCATAAAACAACATCGTCGCTGTTACTAAGGAGAATATGGTGCATCCGGGAGGATTCGAACCTCCGACCGCTCGGTTCGTAGCCGAGTACTCTATCCAGCTGAGCTACGGATGCATCGGGAAAGCTATTTTACTGCGGGGTTACTCTCCTGGCACTTACGATGGTTTCGCAAACCAGATAACAACAATGTTGCTGTTACTAAGGAGAATATGGTGCATCCGGGAGGATTCGAACCTCCGACCGCTCGGTTCGTAGCCGAGTACTCTATCCAGCTGAGCTACGGATGCATCGGGATTACTGCTGTAATTCTGATATCAAATTTCGCGATTTGCCATTCTTATTAAAGAATGGTGCATCCGGGAGGATTCGAACCTCCGACCGCTCGGTTCGTAGCCGAGTACTCTATCCAGCTGAGCTACGGATGCATCGGGAAACTTGCTTTACTACGCGTCAGTGTCACAACTAACACATGCCACACTGAGTATGATGGCCTAATCGGTAGAGTGACTCGATTATGCCTCGCACTGCGGGCCGCTGCTTTCACAGCGCTCTTCTCTCTTAATTCAGAAAGAAGATGGTGCATCCGGGAGGATTCGAACCTCCGACCGCTCGGTTCGTAGCCGAGTACTCTATCCAGCTGAGCTACGGATGCAAAATGGCGGTGAGGCGGGGATTCGAACCCCGGATGCAGCTTTTGACCGCATACTCCCTTAGCAGGGGAGCGCCTTCAGCCTCTCGGCCACCTCACCACACACGCCTCTTTCGAGTGCTTCGAAGAACTTGTTTCTGCTCTTCGTCGCTGCGATGGCGCACATATTACTTTCTGGTACTTATAAGTCAAACACTTTTTCGAGACCTTTTTTCGTTTGCACACTTCGCACGCAATTCGCATGCAAAAACGGCAAAAAGGGCAATTTATCAACAGGAAATCAGCCCTGACGCTGGCATAACGCCAAACGACCAAAGCGGCAAAGGGTAATGAAAAGCGGTATGGCGCAGGGGGAAAAAACAGAAAAAGGGAAAAAGCGGCGGTAAGTGATGCGCCTCACTGCACAGCGAGGCGCGGAAACCTTAGTAACTGGACTGCTGGGATTTTTCAGCCTGAATACGCTGGTAGATCTCTTCACGGTGAACAGACACTTCTTTAGGGGCGTTTACGCCAATACGAACCTGGTTACCCTTCACCCCTAAAACTGTCACAGTGACCTCATCTCCAATCATGAGGGTCTCACCAACTCGACGAGTCAGAATCAGCATTCTTTGCTCCTTGAAAGATTAAAAGAGTCGGGTCTCTCGTATCCCGGCATTATCCATCATATAACGCCAAAAAGTAAGCGATGACAAATACCTTAGGGTATAAGCAGTCATGGCATCACATTCTGTTAAACCTAAGTTTAGCCGATATACACAATTTCAACCCGACTTTATCGTTATCAGTGTTTCTGACGCAAGGTGCCGCAACCCTCTGGTTATGGCACCTATACCCGTCATACTTCAAGTTGCATGCGTGTTGGCTTTCCTCGCTCACCCCAGTCACTTACTAGAGTAAGCTCCTGGGGATTCGCTGCGTCGCCGCCTTCCTGCAACTCGAATTATTTAGGGTAAATGCGTTTATAGTTATTACAGTTTTGCGCTGACCCAGCCTTTCACACTGGCTAACGCTGCAGGGAGAGCAGACGCATCGGTACCACCGGCCTGCGCCATATCCGGACGACCGCCCCCTTTACCGCCCACCTGCTGAGCGACCATACCAACCAGCTCCCCTGCTTTCACGCGGTCTGTCACATCCTTAGACACACCTGCAATCAGAGAAACCTTACCATCCGCTACCGTAGCTAATACAACGATCGTCGAACCGAGCTGGTTCTTCAGATCGTCAACCATGGTACGCAGCATTTTCGGCTCAACGCCGGTCAGTTCGCTGACCAGCAGCTTAACGCCGTTAATCTCTTCCGCTTTGCTGGAGAGGTTTGCGCTCTCCTGCGCCGCAGCCTGCTCTTTCAGCTGCTGCAGCTCTTTTTCCAGCTGACGGGTACGCTCCAGCGCGGCGCGAACCTTCTCGCCGAGATTGTGGCTGTCACCCTTCAGCAGCTGAGCGATATCATTGAGCTGATCGCTCTGCGCATGCAGGATGGCCATCGCGCCTTCGCCAGTCACCGCTTCGATACGGCGCACGCCAGCAGCGGTGCCGGACTCTGACGTGATGCGGAACAGGCCGATATCGCCGGTACGCGCCGCGTGAGTCCCGCCGCACAGCTCCGTGGAGAAGTCGCCCATCCGCAGAACGCGCACGCGATCGTCGTATTTCTCGCCAAACAGCGCCATGGCGCCGGATGCGCGCGCGGCATCGATATCCATAATGTTGGTTTCGATAGCCAGGTTACGACGGATCTGCGCGTTGACCAGGTCTTCCACCGCACGAATTTCTTCCGGCTTCATCGCTTCAAAATGCGAGAAGTCAAAGCGCAGCGCTTTATCATTGACCAGCGAACCTTTCTGCGCCACATGGGTGCCGAGCACCTGGCGCAGCGCCGCGTGCATCAGGTGCGTCGCGGAGTGGTTGAGACGGATACGCTGACGGCGAGCCTCATCTACGTCGGCCTGCACCGCGTCACCCACTTTCAGTGTGCCGCTGGCGACTTTACCGATATGACCAATAGCCTGGCCGTACTTCTGCGTGTCGCTGACTGCGAAGGAGAAGCCCGCGCCTTTTAATTCGCCTTTATCGCCCACCTGGCCGCCGGACTCCGCATAGAACGGGGTCTGATCAAGGATCACCACCGCTTCCTGGCCAGCGCTAACGCTATCCACCGCTTTGCCGTCGATAAACAGGGCGGTAACCTTGCCGTTCAGCTCCAGATGATCGTAGCCTTTAAATTCAGAGGCGCCGTCAACGCGGATCATCGCATTATAGTCGGCGCCGAAACCACTGGACTCGCGCGCGCGGCGGCGCTGCTCTTCCATCGCGGCTTCAAAACCAGCTTCATCAACCTTGATGTTGCGCTCGCGGCACACATCGGCGGTCAGGTCGACCGGGAAGCCGTAGGTGTCGTACAGACGGAAGGCGGTTTCGCCGTCCAGGGTGTCGCCTTTCAGCTTCGACAGCTCCTCATCCAGCAGCGCCAGGCCGCGCTCGAGGGTGCGGGCAAACTGCTCTTCTTCGGTTTTCAGCACCTGCTCAACCTGAGCCTGCTGCTGCTTCAGCTCGTCGCCGGCGGAGCCCATCACATCGATCAGCGGGGCAACCAGTTTCCAGAAGAAGGTGTCCTTCGCGCCCAGCATGTTGCCGTGACGGATCGCGCGGCGAATGATACGACGCAGCACGTAGCCGCGGTTTTCATTCGACGGGATCACGCCGTCGGCAACCAGGAAGGCGCAGGAGCGAATGTGGTCGGCGATAACGCGCAGCGACTTGTTCGTCAGATCGGTCGCGCCGGTGACTTTCGCCACGCTGGCGATCAGATCGCGGAACAGGTCGATGTCATAGTTGGAGTTAACGTGCTGCAGCACCGCGGCAATACGCTCCAGACCCATACCGGTGTCGACGGACGGCTTCGGCAGCGGCTCCATAGTACCGTCAGCCTGACGGTTGAACTGCATGAAGACGATGTTCCAAATCTCAATGTAACGGTCGCCATCTTCTTCCGGGCTTCCCGGAGGGCCGCCCCAGATGTGATCGCCGTGGTCAAAGAAGATTTCGGTGCACGGGCCGCACGGACCGGTGTCGCCCATCTGCCAGAAGTTGTCAGAAGCAAACGGCGCGCCTTTGTTGTCGCCGATGCGGATAATACGCTCGCGCGGAACGCCTACTTCATTGGCCCAGATGTCGAAAGCTTCGTCATCGGTCTCGTAAACGGTAACCCACAGTTTTTCTTTCGGCAGCGCGAACCAGTTCTCACCGGTCAGCAGTTCCCACGCGTATTTGATGGCATCCTGCTTGAAGTAATCGCCAAAGCTGAAGTTGCCCAGCATTTCAAAAAAGGTGTGGTGACGCGCGGTGTAACCGACGTTTTCCAGATCGTTGTGTTTACCACCCGCACGCACGCAACGCTGTGCGGTGGTCGCACGCGAATAATTACGTTTGTCGAGACCAAGGAAGACATCCTTGAACTGGTTCATCCCTGCATTGGTAAACAGCAGGGTCGGATCGTTGTGCGGCACCAGGGAGCTGCTGGCAACTACCTGATGTCCCTTGCTATGGAAAAAGTCGAGAAACGCCTGACGGATCTCAGCGGTGCTCTTGCTCATAATTATCCTGAAATCAAGCTACACGTCATCCTTCAAGTCGCCTCTGTCCTGGCTGCGCTTGCTCTTCCGGCACCGAACTGACGTACGTTGCGAAAGAGAGTCTCTCTTGCCGCCCTGATGCAGCTTGAATGATTTTGTGTAAAGGAATAATCGCCCAGGCCGCTGCCTGCACAGTCACAACCAGCGGCCCGACGGAATAAAGTGGGAATAAGATAAGTTTTCTTTACGGCGAAGTAAAATCCCGGATGGGTCAATCTGCAAAATTTCGCCAGATTTCCTGGATATCTTCCATCAGGTAGCCGCGGTAAAGCAGGAATCGCTGAACTTTCACTTTTTCAGTAAAGGCGGAAGGTAACGGTTCGCCGTATTTACGCTGTGCCTGCTCCCTGGCAAGGCTCACCCAGTCGATATCGCATTTGCGCATCGCCTGGTCAACGACCTGGCGCGCAATGCCTTTCTGGCTGAGCTCCTGGCGAATCCGCGCCGGACCATAGCCTTTGCGGCTCCGGCTGGCGATGAACTGGCCGACGAAGCGGTTGTCGTCGAGGTAGCGGTTTTCGATACACCAGGCGACAACCTGCTCCAGCTCGTCGGGGGTGGCGTCCAGCGCCTCAGGACCGTTTTTGCTCATCACCGGAGCGACCAGCTTGCGTCGCAGCTCCTGCTCGCTGTGGTCGCGCATCGCCAGAATGCGGATAGCACGGTCCAGCAGGCGGGCGTAGCCGGAGCGGCGTGATGAAGGTTCAGTCACAGGCACCTCGATAATCTCACAAAGCAAAAGGGCTGCCTAAGCAGCCCTGTCAGTCTTGCAGACGATATCAGAAATCCTGTTCGGTTTCTTCTGCGTCGTTGCCGTCAACAACGAAGTCTGGCTTCGCATCCTGATTGTTGAGCAGCAGTTCGCGCACTTTCTTCTCAATCTCTTTCGCCGCCGCCGGGTTCTCTTTCAGCCAGGTGATCGCGTTCGCTTTACCCTGACCGATTTTGTCGCCGTTGTAGCTATACCAGGCACCCGCTTTCTCAATCAGCTTCTCTTTCACGCCGAGGTCTACCAGCTCGCCGTAGAAGTTGATGCCTTCGCCGTAGAGGATCTGAAATTCGGCCTGTTTAAACGGCGCGGCGATCTTGTTTTTCACCACTTTGACGCGGGTTTCGCTGCCGACGACGTTGTCGCCCTCTTTCACCGCGCCGATGCGGCGAATGTCCAGACGCACAGAGGCGTAGAACTTCAGCGCGTTACCACCGGTAGTGGTTTCCGGGTTACCGAACATCACGCCAATTTTCATACGGATCTGGTTGATAAAGATCAGCAGCGTGTTGGACTGCTTCAGGTTACCCGCCAGCTTACGCATCGCCTGGCTCATCATACGCGCCGCAAGGCCCATGTGAGAGTCGCCGATTTCGCCTTCGATTTCCGCTTTCGGCGTCAACGCCGCGACGGAGTCGACGACGATAACATCAACCGCACCGGAGCGCGCCAGCGCGTCACAGATCTCCAGCGCCTGCTCGCCGGTGTCCGGCTGAGAACACAGCAGGTTGTCGATATCGACGCCCAGTTTGCGTGCATAGACAGGATCCAGCGCATGTTCAGCATCGATGAACGCACAGGTTTTACCTTCGCGCTGCGCTGCGGCGATAACCTGCAGCGTCAGGGTGGTTTTACCGGAGGATTCCGGACCGTAGATCTCGACGATACGGCCCATTGGCAGACCGCCGGCGCCCAGCGCGATATCCAGAGAAAGCGAGCCGGTGGAGATGGTTTCCACATCCATGGTGCGGTCTTCACCCAGGCGCATGATGGAGCCTTTACCGAATTGCTTTTCGATCTGGCCCAGTGCAGCCGCCAACGCTTTCTGTTTGTTTTCGTCGATCGCCATTGTTACTCCTAATCATGCAGGGTAAAGCGTGTTCGCTTCGCCGTTAATATTTGTTCAGTTGAGGCAATTATACTGTATGGTCATACAGTATCAAGTGTTTTGTAGAAATTGTTGCCAGAGCAGATTTAGCGCATAGGCCGTCGCCTGACGACGCACCGCTTCGCGGTCTCCGGCAAAGCATTCCCGCCGCGTCACCCCTTGCCCGCTCACGCTGGCGACGCCGAACCATACCGTGCCGACCGGCTTTTCGACGCTGCCGCCATCCGGCCCGGCGACGCCGCTAACGGAGATGGCATAATCCGCACGCGCCGCGCGCAGCGCGCCAATCGCCATCTCCACCACCACCGGTTCGCTTACCGCGCCGTTGTCGCGCAGCGTCGCTTCGCTGACGCCGATCATTTGCGATTTAGCTTCGTTGCTGTAGGTGACAAAGCCGCGTTCAAACCACGCCGAGCTGCCGGCAATATCGGTGATCGCTTTCGCAATCCAGCCGCCGGTACAGGATTCCGCCGTGGTCACCGTCGCCCCACGCGCCTTCAGCGCCCGGCCAATCTTCTCGCTTAGCTGCATTAATTCTGAATCGGTCATTATCGCCCCGCTTTGCTCTGGATAAAGAGGCCATCAAAGATAGCACTTTCGACAGAGATATGGGGATGAAGTGGCGATTTTACGAGGGGGGATCCAGAAATGGGTCGTCCTGTGATAACCAGGACGACCAGACAACCTGTTACTTCATGCTGTTAGCGATAAGCTCAACGTTGTGACGCATCATTTTGACGTAACTATCGGCGACGCCGCCCGGCTTAGACAGCGCTTCCGGATAGAGTTCGCCCCCCGGCTGCGCGCCGGTGGCGCTGGCAATCTGCTTCACCAGCCGCGGGTCAAGCTGGTTCTCCATAAACCAGGTATGGACGCCATCCGCTTTGATTTGCTTAATCAGCGCCGCCACCTGCGCCGCGCTGGCCTCGCTCTCTGAAGAGAGCCCCTGTGGCGCGAGGAAGGTCACGTGGTAAGCCCGGCCAAAATAGCCGAAAGCGTCATGGCTGGTCAGGACCTTGCGCTTGGCCAGCGGAATGGCGCTGAACTGCGCTTTCGCCCAGCCGTCGAGAGACGTCAGCTGGTCGATATAGCGCTTGCCGCTGCTGGTCAACGCCGCTTTATCTTCCGGGTCGGCTTTCACCAGACCATCGAGGATATTCTGCGCATACAATGCGCCGTTCGCTGCGCTGTTCCAGGCGTGGGGATCGGTCACCGTTTTACCCTCTTCATCAAGGGTATGGGTCTTGACGCCTTTCGATGCCACCACCAGCTCGCCCTTAAAACCAGAGGCCTTAATCAGGCGATCCAGCCACCCTTCCAGCCCCAGGCCGTTAACCACCACCACGTCGGCCTTGCTGAGCAGCGCGCTATCCTTCGGCGACGGTTCGAAGGTGTGCGGATCGCCGTCCGGGCCGACCAGGGTATCCACATGGACATGCTCCCCGCCGACCTGCTGCGCTATATCACCCAACACCGAAAAACTGCTTACCACATTCAGCGTTTTCGCCATGGCCCCCTGCGCCATCAGGCCGAGGGCCAGCGCGACCACTATTGCACTACGTTTCATCATTTCCTTACCCCATCAATGTGCGCCAACCGACCAGCAGCCGGCTGCGCGTGCCAAAAAATAGCGAAACAAAAAACAGTGCGCTGGCGGTCAGCACAATAGCGGGCCCGGCGGGAAGACTAATCGCCCAGGAGAAGCTTAATCCCAGCCAGGCGCAGAGCGCGCCCATTCCCGCCGCCAGCAGCAGAATGCCCGGCAGCGTGCGCGCCCAGCAGCGCGCGGCGACCGCCGGGAGCATCATTACCCCTACCGCCATCAGCGTGCCGAGCACCTGAAACCCGGCCACCAGATTAAGCACCAGCAGCGCCAGAAAAAGCCCATGCAGCAGCGCAGGCAGCCGCCGGTGATTCACCTGCAACCAGGCGCTGTCGAACGCCTCGCTGACCAGACCGCGGTAGCACAGCGCAATGCACAATAGCGTCAGGCTGGCGACGCCGCTGACAAACAGCGCCGCATCGCGATCGACCGCCAGAATGGAGCCAAATAGCAGATGCAGGAGGTCCACGCTGGAGCCGCGCAGCGACACCAGGGTGACGCCCAGGGCCAGCGAGCCCAGATAAAATCCGGCAAAACTGGCGTCCTCTTTTAACGGTGTCCGCCGGCTCACCCACCCGGCCACCAGGGCAACCACGATACCGGCGATGAAGCCGCCGAGGGTCATGGCCAGCAGCGACATGCCGCTCAGCAGATACCCCACCGCCACGCCGGGGAGAATGGCGTGCGACAGCGCATCGCCCATCAGGCTCATGCGCCGCAGCAGCAGGAAGACGCCCAGCATGGTGGTGCTCAGCGACAGCGCCAGACACACCACGAGGGCCCGACGCATAAAGCCGAATTCAATGAAAGGCTGAAAGAAGGTGTGCCAGATCATGCCGACCTCACATGACTGAAGGCCGGGAGCACCGCCCGGGTAGCGCCCCAGCAGGCGCGCTGGGGAGTCAGCAGCAGCGTCTCGGGGAAAAAGTCGGCCACCCGCTGGTTATCATGCAGCACCGCCAGGATGGTCTGTCCCTGCCGGTGCATCTCGAGGATCAAATCCATTAGTTCGCGACTGGTCGCTTCGTCGATACCGGTGAAGGGCTCGTCGAGCATCACCAGCGGCGCCTGCTGCACCATCACCCGGGCAAATAGCATGCGCTGAAACTGGCCGCCGGAGAGCGCTTCGATCGGCGTTTTCGCCAGGCCCGCCAGCCCAACCCGCTCCAGCACCGCGCCGATGCGTCGCCGGGTGCCGCCCCCCAGACCGCGCAGCAGCGACACGCCAGGCCATGCGCCCTGGCTTACCACATCCTGCACGTTGAGAGGAAACTGCGACTCGAGGGCATGGCGCTGCGCCAGCCAGCCGATCACCGGCCGTTTTCCCTGCCAGCGCAGGCGGCCACTGACCGGCGGAAGAAACCCGGCGAGGGTTTTCAGCAGCGTTGATTTTCCGCAGCCATTGAGGCCAACAATTGCCGTCAGGCTGCCGGGGCATATCATCCCGCTCAGCGGAGGGGTGATCGCTACCCCGTCATAGCCGGCGACAAGCTGCTCCAGTTCAATCATGGCAGCGTCACCGCCCACCAGGTTGCTAACCATAGCGCCGCCAGCAGCACGCCTGCGATGGCCGCGCGCGCCGCGGCGGATGCCATAAAAATCGATGTGAACATATCCCTGCCTCAATTTAATGTTATAACATAACAATAACGAAGCGAAGAAAGAATGTAAATCAGCGTCAGTCAGCGGAAATGTAACAAAGGTCAACAAGAGGCATGGAGACGGGAAAAAACGGGGGGATAAGCGCGGCCTCCCCGGCGTCATCCCCCGGTCGCGCTGCGCTTACCGGGGCTAGCAACCGGATACCAGACCGTAGCCCGGATAAGGCGCTGGCGAACTCCGCCGCCAACGTGCGGATGACGGCGCGTAACGTAGCCGCAGTGTTGCCGATGGGCGACAAGCTGTCATTGAACTCTCCCCAGGTCGCGCTGCGCTTACCGTGGCTAGCAACCGGATACCGGACCGTAGCCCGGATAAGGCGCTACGCGCCGCTATCCGGGGAGGCTGGGAAATTGTCAGCCGGATGAAAGGATTAATAACCGCCGCGGGCCTGCGCAACCGCCAGACCCAGCTGCCAGACGGCCATCGCGTAGTGGGTGCTGTGGTTGTAGCGGGTGATGGTGTAGAAGTTCGGCAGCCCGTACCAGTACTCATAGCCGGTGCCGACGTCCAGCCGCAGCAGGCTGGCCTGCTGATGGTTACCCAGCGGCTGGGTCGGGGTCAGCCCTGCGGCCGCCAGCTGCGAAACGCTGTATTTAGTCTTGAAACCATTCTCCAGCCCCGGGGCCTGCCCCAGCGCCTGCACCGCCACCAGATCGCCGCTCACCCAGCCATGCTGTTTGAAGTAGTTGGCCACGCTGCCGATAGCATCCACCGGGTCCCACAGGTTGATATGTCCGTCACCGTTAAAATCGACCGCATACTGCTTATAGGAGGACGGCATAAACTGACCGTAGCCCATCGCCCCGGCGAAAGAGCCTTTCAGATCCAGCGGGTCGTCGCTTTCGCTGCGCGCCATTAGCAGGAAAGTTTCCAGCTCCGACGAGAAGTATTCGGCGCGGCGCGGGTAGCTAAACGACAGCGTCGCCAGCGCGTCGAGGATCCGGGTTTTGCCCATCACCCGGCCCCAGCGAGTCTCCACGCCGATAATGCCGACGATGATTTCCGGCGGCACGCCGTAAACCTGATAAGCGCGGTTGAGCGCGTCCTGATACTGATTCCAGAACACCACGCCGTTCTGCACATTATCCGGGGTAATGAACTGTTTCTTGTAGCGCAGCCAGGCGCCGGTCGGCCCGGTTGGCGGCAGGCCGGTCGGCGCCTGACGATCCATCAGCCGCAGGACGTAATCCAGGCGCTTTGCCTGCGACAGGATCTCCTGCAGCTGCTGCCTGTCGAAGCCGTGCTTCGCCACCATCTTATCGATAAACTGCGCCGCCGCCGGGTTGTTGGCGAAGTCGCCGCCCATCTGCATCACGTTATGCTGCGGTTCCAGCAAAAAGCCGCCGGTTCCACTCGCCATCTCCGTTTCCGCGGGGGTCTTGGGTTTGCTGCTGCAGGCAGCGAGGAGCACACAAAGGGGAAGTAAAGCCAGATAGCGACGCTTCAACATGGGAATTCCGTTTAACAAATTCAGCAAGGGATAATTATGGTAAAGCATGCGACGACCAACAAGAAAGCGACAATCTGTTTGTAGACAAAATAGTCCTTCAACTGCTCCTCCCCTGCGTGCTTTCATGCCCTGCAACATTTCATCTCGCCCGCATCATCTTTCAAAATAAAATATTTATCTTTCATTTTGCGATCCATTTAACACTTTTAAACCTTTCAAAATGATTAAAATCAGCCTGCGATTAGCAAGAAAAATAACATGCTGAAGGAGAGAACAATGATTGACGTCGTGACCCACGGCGCGGAGTGGTTTATCGGCCTGTTTCAGAAAGGCGGCGAGGTATTTACCGGCATGGTGACCGGGATCCTCCCCTTGCTGATCAGCCTGCTGGTGATCATGAACGCGCTGATCAACTTTATCGGCCAGCAGCGGATCGAGAAGCTGGCGCAGCGCTGCGCCGGAAACCCAATCTCCCGTTACCTGCTGCTACCCTGCATCGGCACCTTCGTGTTTTGTAACCCAATGACGTTAAGCCTCGGTCGGTTTATGCCAGAGAAGTACAAGCCCAGCTATTACGCGGCGGCGTCGTATAGCTGCCACTCAATGAACGGGCTGTTTCCACATATCAACCCCGGCGAGCTGTTCGTCTATCTCGGCATCGCCAACGGCCTCACTACCCTCGGCCTGCCGCTCGGTCCGCTGGCGGTGAGCTACCTGCTGGTCGGGCTGGTGACTAACTTCTTCCGCGGCTGGGTCACCGACCTGACCACCTCGATTTTCGAGAGAAAAATGGCGATTCAGCTTTCCCAGAAAGTGCATCTGTCAGGAGCGACATCATGACCCGTATTCGTATAGAGAAAGGCACCGGCGGCTGGGGCGGCCCGCTTGAGCTCGACGCCGTCGAAGGCAAAAAGATCGTCTATATCACCGCCGGCACCCGCCCGGCGATCGTTGACCGCATCGCCAGCCTGACCGGCTGGCAGCCGGTGGACGGGTTTAAAGAGGGAGAACCAGCGGAAAGCGACA
Organism: Klebsiella sp. 10; assembly: GCF_018223925.1. NCBI lineage: Bacteria > Pseudomonadati > Pseudomonadota > Gammaproteobacteria > Enterobacterales > Enterobacteriaceae > Klebsiella > Klebsiella sp. 10. Next base: position 297,705 of record NZ_JAGRRB010000014.1, on the reverse strand, counting down.
TCGGCGTGGCGATTATCGACTGCGGGGGCACCCTGCGCTGCGGGCTCTATCCTAAACGCCGCATCCCGACGGTGAATATCCATGCCACCGGCAAATCAGGGCCGCTGGCCCAGTACATCACGGAAGATATTTATGTCTCCGGCGTCAAAGAGGACAACATCCAGTGCATCGCTCCCGACAGCGCAGGGGTTTCCGAGCCGCCGGCGGAAAACAAGAGCGCGGGTCGCGATTACGACACCAGCAAGAAGATTACTGAACAGAGCGATGGCCTGCTGGCGAAGGTCGGGATGGGCATGGGTTCGGTGGTGGCGGTGCTGTTCCAGGCCGGGCGCGACACCATTGATACGGTGCTGAAAACCATTCTGCCGTTTATGGCTTTCGTCTCGGCGCTGATCGGCATCATCATGGCCTCCGGCATCGGCGACTGGATCGCCCACGGCCTGGCGCCGCTCGCCAGCCATCCGCTGGGGCTGGTAACCCTGGCGCTGATTTGCTCTTTCCCGCTGCTGTCGCCGTTTCTCGGCCCCGGCGCGGTTATTGCCCAGGTGATCGGCGTGCTGATCGGCGTTCAAATCGGCCTCGGCAACATTCCGCCGCACCTCGCCCTGCCCGCCCTATTCGCCATTAACGCCCAGGCCGCCTGCGATTTTATTCCGGTAGGCCTGTCGCTAGCCGAAGCCCGCCAGGATACCGTGCGCGTCGGCGTGCCGTCGGTGCTGGTCAGCCGCTTTCTGACCGGCGCACCAACGGTGCTGATCGCGTGGTTCGTTTCCGGATTTATTTACCAGTAAGAGGTTCCTGCAGATGACTGTGATTTACCAGACCACCATTACGCACATCGGCGCCTGCGCGACGATGGCGCTGGAAGAGCAAATGCTGATCACCTTCCGCGAGGGCGCCCCGGCGGATATCGAAGAGTACTGCTTTATTCACAACCACGGCGAGCTTGCTGGCACGCTGCAGCCGGGGGCAGAGCTGCAGCTTGGCGAACAGCGCTACCCGGTGACCGCCGTCGGCGAGGTCGCTGAACAAAACCTGCGCGAGCTGGGCCACATCACCCTGCGCTTTGACGGCCATCGTGAAGCAGAGTTCCCAGGTACCGTCCATGTGGCGGGCCCGGTGCCGGACGCCATCGCGCCCGGCTGCGTACTGAAGTTTGTTGCTTAAAAGGAGAGAGAGATGAATCAGGTTGCTGTTGTCATTGGCGGTGGACAAACCTTAGGAGAGTTTCTGTGCCGCGGGCTGGCCGCCGAGGGCTACCGCGTGGCGGTGGTCGATATTCAGAGCGAAAAAGCCAGCCGCGTCGCCCAGGAGATTAACGCTGAGTATGGCGAAGGTATGGCGTACGGCTTCGGCGCCGACGCCACCAGCGAGGCCAGCGTCACCGCCCTGGCCCACGGGGTGGATGAGATTTTTTCGCGCGTCGACCTGCTGGTGTACAGCGCCGGGATCGCCAAGGCGGCGTTTATTAGCGACTTCGCGCTGGGCGATTTTGACCGCTCGCTGCAGGTCAATCTGGTGGGCTATTTTCTCTGCGCCCGCGAGTTCTCGCGGTTGATGATCCGCGACGGCATTAAGGGGCGGATCATTCAGATCAACTCGAAATCCGGCAAAGTCGGCAGTAAGCACAACTCCGGCTACAGCGCGGCGAAGTTCGGCGGCGTCGGGCTGACCCAGTCGCTGGCGCTGGATCTGGCGGAATATGGCATTACCGTGCATTCGCTGATGCTCGGCAATCTGCTGAAGTCGCCGATGTTCCAGTCGCTGCTGCCGCAGTATGCCACCAAGCTCGGTATCGATGAGAGCGAAGTCGAGCAGTACTACATCGACAAGGTGCCGCTGAAGCGCGGCTGCGAATATCAGGATGTGCTGAACGTATTGATGTTTTACGCTAGCCCACAGGCGTCGTACTGCACCGGGCAGTCGATCAACGTCACCGGCGGCCAGGTGATGTTTTAACAGGTTCCCGGATGGCGCTGCGCTTATCCGGGCTACAAAACTGTAGGTCGGGTAAGGCGTTAGCCGCCACCCGACAAAAAACGGCACCGCGGGTCGCTCGGGTTAGGCGCTCGCGCCGTGACCTGGGCTGTTCCCGCCCCCCTTAAGGAGAGACCTATGGTTACTGCATTAATCATCGTCGCCGCCATCGCCTGGCTTACCCAGCTGGCCTTTGGCGGCTGGCAGATCCGCCGCTTCAATCGCGCCTTTGATAGCCTGTGCCAGCAGGGGCGGGTGGGCGTCGGCCGCTCCGCCGGGCGCTTTCAACCGCGCGCCATCGTCGCCATCGCCGTCGATGATAACGACCGCATTAGCGACACGCTGCTGATGAAAGGCTTCACCATTTTCGCCAGTCCGCAAAAGATCCCGGCTCTGGCAGGCAAACATATTGCGGAATTGCAGCCTGATGTGATCTTTCCCCATGATCCGCGCTGTCAGAATGCACTATCATTAGCGCTTAATCCGAAACATGGATAATTTCGTTGTAAAAGTAAATATCTTGCGAAATTATCACTTCGAAACTTAAACGCAGGATAGACGCCTATGAAACCACGTCAGCGCCAGGCAGCCATTCTCGAGTTCCTGCAGTCGCAGGGAAAATGCTCGGTCGAAGAGCTGGCGCAACACTTCGATACCACTGGCACCACCATCCGCAAGGATCTGGTCACGCTGGAAAACGCCGGCACCGTCATTCGCACCTACGGTGGCGTGGTACTCAACAAGGATGAAGCCGATCCGCCGATTGACCATAAAACGCTGATCAACACCCATAAAAAAGCCCAGATTGCCGAGGCCGCCGTGCGATACATCCACGATGGCGATTCAATTATCCTCGACGCCGGCAGCACCGTGCTGCAGATGGTGCCATTGCTGAGTCACTTCAATAACATCACGGTGATGACCAACAGCCTGCATATCGTCAACGCGCTATCAGAGTTCGATAACGAGCAGACCATCCTGATGCCGGGCGGCACCTTCCGTAAAAAATCGGCCTCTTTTCACGGCCAGCTGGCGGAAAACGCCTTCGAACAGTTCAGCTTCGACAAGCTGTTTATGGGCACCGACGGTATCGATCTGAACGCCGGAGTCACTACCTTTAATGAGGTCTATACCGTCAGCAAAGCGATGTGCAACGCCACCCGCGAAGTGATCCTGATGGCCGACTCATCCAAGTTTGGTCGTAAAAGCCCCAATATTGTCTGCGGCCTTGAACGCGTGGATAAATTGATTACCGATGCCGATATTGACCCGGAATTCCAGCGGGCGCTGGAAGCCAAAGGTATTGAAGTCATTATTACTGGAGAACATCATGAGTAACTTTTTGTTAGAGGCCGGACGCCAGACCCTGATGCTTGAGCTGCAGGAGGCGAGCCGCCTGCCGGAGCGCCTGGGCGACGACTTCATCCGCGCGGCGGAAACCATTATCCACTGCGAGGGCAAACTGATTGTCTCCGGTATCGGTAAATCCGGCCACATCGGTAAAAAGCTGGCGGCAACCTTCGCCAGCACCGGCACCCCGGCCTTTTTCGTCCATCCGGCGGAAGCCCTGCACGGCGATCTCGGCATGCTCGATAGCCGCGACGTGATGCTGTTTATCTCCTACTCCGGTAGCGCGAAAGAGCTGGATCTCATCGTGCCGCGGCTGGAAGAAAAAGGCATTCCGCTGCTGGCGATGACCGGCAAATCCACCTCGCCGCTGGCGCTGGCGGCGAAAGCGGTGCTGGATATCGCCGTGGAGCGCGAGGCCTGCCCGATGCATCTGGCGCCAACCTCCAGCACCGTCAACACGCTGATGCTGGGCGACGCGTTGGCGATGGCGGTGATGCAGGCGCGCGGTTTCAATGAAGAGGATTTCGCCCGTTCCCACCCGGCGGGCGCCCTCGGCGCGCGGCTGCTGAACAAAGTGCATCACCTGATGCGTCGTGATGAAGAAGTGCCGCGGGTCAATACCGAGGCTAACGTCATGGACGCCATGCTCGAACTAAGCCGAACCGGACTCGGCCTGGTGGCGGTCTGCGATGAAGCCAACCGCGTGCAGGGCGTTTTCACCGACGGCGACCTGCGCCGCTGGCTGGTTGCTGGCGGTACGCTCAACGATGGCGTCACTCGGGCGATGACCCGCAACGGCGTAACGCTGCAGGCGGATAGCCGCGCGGTGGAAGCCAAAGAGCGGCTGATGAAACACAAAATCAGCGCCGCGCCGGTAGTGGATGAGAACGGCCAACTGGTCGGCGCCATTAACCTGCAGAACTTCTACCAGGCGGGGATCCTTTAAGCCCCAGACGTTTCGCCAGCCGATGCAGGTTGGCGACGTCCAGTTCCAGCGCTCGGGCGGTCGCCGCCCAGTTGCCCTGGTTCGCCTCCAGCGCGCGGCTAATGGCTTCTCGCTGAAAAGAGTCGGTCGCCTCGCGCAGATTGATGTTTCCCGTCGCGGGCGCCGCTGCCGCCGTCTCAGTCGGCAACATCGGCGCCGCCACCGCAAACTGGAAATGCTGCGGCTCCAGGACCACTTCATCACCGGCCTGGGTGGCCCGCGCCAGCACCACCGCCCGATGGATAGCATGCTCCAGTTCGCGCACGTTGCCCGGCCAGGACCACTGCTGCAGCCGGTTTCGCGCCGCCTCAGCCAAAATGACCCGCGCCAGCCCCATCCGCAGGCGGCACTGCTCGCAGAAATAGCCCGCCAGCAGCACCACGTCACTTTCCCGCTCGCGTAGCGGCGGAACCGACAGCGGGAAGACGCTCAGCCGATGGTACAGATCGGCGCGAAAGCGCCCTTCCACCACCTCCTGGCGCAGATCGCGGTTCGTCGCCGCCAGCACCCGCACATCGACCCGCAGGCTGCGGTCATCGCCGACGCGCTGAATATCGCCATACTGCAGCACGCGCAGCAGTTTGGCCTGCAGCGCCAGCGACAGTTCGCCGATTTCGTCAAGAAACAGGGTGCCGTTATCCGCCATCTCAAATTTACCGCTGCGGTTGCTGATAGCCCCGGTAAATGCCCCTTTCACATGGCCGAACAGCTCGCTCTCCGCTACGCTTTCCGGCAGCGCCGCGCAGTTGAGGTACACCAGAGGGTTGGCGGCTCGCGGCGACCCCTGATGCACCGCCTTCGCCACCAGCTCTTTGCCGGTGCCGGTTTCGCCGCTGATCAGCACGTTTAAATCCGAGGCGGCGACGATATCGATCTCTTTTTTCAGCTGCAGCATGGGCCCCGACAGGCCGATGATCTCCTGGCGCTCCGGCAGCGGGTAATTCACCGCCTGCGCCGGCAGGACGTTTTGCGCTTCAAGGCGGGCGATAAGCAGCGCATTATTCAGCGCCCCGGCCACCAGCGCGGCAATCAGCCGCAGCTCTTCATCGCTGAAGCTATCGAAACGATCGGCATCCATGCCGTCCAGGGTCAGCGCGCCAATCAGCGTCTGCCCGGCAAACAGCGGCAGTCCCACGCAGGCATGGACTTTGAGGCTCTCATGACCGGGGATCAACCCGTCATAGGGGTCGGGCAGGTCGCTATCCGCCGGGAAGCGCACCACATCCCCGGCGCGCGCAATCGCCTCCAGCCGCGGGTGTCCTTCCAGGGCAAAGCGCCGACCGAGCACATCCTGCGCCAGGCCATCGATCGCCAGCGGCACAAACTGATGCGCCTCATAGCGCAGCAGCGCCGAGGCATCGCAGCCAAGAATTTGCCGCAGGGTAGTAATCAGGCGCGAAAAGCGGTCGGTGTGACCAATATCGCTTTGTAAATCTATGGCGATTCTCGCCAGCTCGTCGACGGAAAAACTCATTGCCGCTCCATTGTCATTTTGACAATACGCATTGTCATATCGACTATTTTAACCATTGTCATTTTGACAACAACCAAAATCAGAAAAAATTAAAAACAGATAATTATCAATGAATTAAAAAGTTGGCACGCAACTTGATATAAGCCAGTCAACTGAGTTTAAACACACTGTATTGATTGAGGTTGCTATGTCTATTGTGGTGAAAAATAACATTCTTTGGGTTGGCCAACGTGACTGGGAAGTGCGTGATTTCCACGGCACCGAATATAAAACGCTGCGCGGCAGCAGCTACAACAGCTATCTCATCCGCGAAGAGAAAAACGTGCTGATCGATACCGTCGATCATAAATTCAGCCGCGAGTTCGTACAGAACCTGCGCCGCGAAATCGACCTCGCCGACCTCGACTATATCGTCATTAACCACGCCGAAGAGGACCATGCCGGCGCGCTGACCGAACTGATGATGCAGATCCCGGATACGCCGATCTACTGCACTGCCAACGCCATCGACTCGATCAACGGCCACCATCATCATCCGGAGTGGAACTTCCACGTGGTGAAAACCGGCGATACTCTCGACATCGGTAACGGTAAACAGCTGATCTTCGTGGAAACGCCGATGCTGCACTGGCCGGACAGCATGATGACCTACCTGACCGGCGACGCGGTGCTGTTCAGCAACGACGCCTTCGGCCAGCACTATTGCGACGAACATCTGTTCAACGATGAAGTGGACCAGACTGAACTGTACGAACAGTGCCAGCGCTACTACGCCAACATCCTGACGCCCTTCAGCCGCCTGGTGACGCCGAAAATTACTGAAATCCTCGGTTTCAACCTGCCGGTGGAGATGATTGCCACCTCCCACGGCGTGGTCTGGCGCGATAACCCGACGCAAATCGTCGAGAAATACCTCGAGTGGGCGGCGGATTATCAGGAAGATCGCATCACCATCTTCTACGACACCATGTCCAATAATACCCGCATGATGGCGGACGCCATTGCCCAGGGGATCACCGAGGTTGACCCACGGGTAGCGGTGAAAATCTTTAACGTCGCCCGCAGCGACAAAAACGACATCCTCACCAATGTTTTCCGCTCGAAAGGCGTACTTGTCGGCACGTCCACCATGAACAACGTGATGATGCCGAAAATCGCCGGGCTGGTGGAAGAGATGACCGGGCTGCGTTTTCGCAATAAACGCGCCAGCGCCTTTGGCTCGCACGGCTGGAGCGGCGGCGCGGTAGACCGCCTGTCCACCCGCCTGCAGGATGCCGGCTTTGAGATGTCGCTGAGCCTGAAAGCCAAATGGCGCCCGGATATCGACGCGCTGGAGCTGTGCCGCCAACACGGTCGCGACATCGCTCGCCAATGGGCCCTCTCGCCGCTGCCGGTTGCTGAAGCAGCGACAACACCGGAACCACAGGACTGCGCCTGTGCCGCGGCCGCGGCCGCCGATCTCGGTCCCATGATGCAGTGCAGCGTGTGCCAGTGGGTCTATGACCCGGCGAAAGGCGAATCTAATCAGGATGTACAGCCGGGTACGCCGTGGAGCGAAGTGCCGGACAATTTCCTCTGCCCTGAGTGTTCTCTTGGCAAAGATGTCTTTGACGTACTGGCGACGGAGGCAAAATGAGTGATGGCATCGTCATCATCGGCTCGGGCTTCGCGGCCCGCCAGCTGGTGAAAAATATTCGTAAGCAGGATGCGCAAATCCCGCTGACCCTCATCGCCGCCGATAGCATGGATGAATACAACAAACCGGACCTCAGCCATGTCATCAGCCGCGGACAGAAGGCCGACGATCTGACCCTGCAAAGCGCCGGCGAGTTCGCCGAGCAGTACACTCTGCGTCTGTTTCCCCATACCTGGGTAAGCGATATCGACGCCGAAAACCGGTTAGTGAAGAGCCACGATAACCAGTGGCGCTACGACAAACTGGTGCTGGCCACCGGCGCGACGCCGTTTATCCCGTCGGTGCCGGGGCGCGAGCTGATGCTAACGCTCAATAGCCAGCGCGAATATGGCGCGGCGCAGAGCCGGCTGCACGACGCGAAGCGCGTGCTGATCGTCGGCGGCGGCCTGATTGGCTGCGAACTGGCGATGGATTTCTGCCGCGCCGGTAAAGCGGTAACGGTAGTCGATAACTCCGCCAGCGTGCTGGCGGCGCTGATGCCGCCGGAGGCCAGCAGCCGCCTGCAGCATCGGCTCACCGAGATGGGCGTACATCTGATGCTGAAAACGCAGCTGGAGGGGCTGGAGCAAACCGCCGACGGCATTCGCGTCAGTCTCGATCGCCAGCGCGCGATAACCGTCAATGCGGTGGTGGCCGCCGCCGGCCTGCGCCCGGAAACGTCGCTGGCGCGCCACGCCGGACTGCAGATTAACCGCGGTATTGTGGTCAATAGCCAGCTGCAAACCAGCGACCCGGCGATTTATGCGCTCGGCGACTGTGCGGAAATCAACGGCGTGGTACTGCCGTTCCTGCAGCCGATTTTACTCAGCGCCATGTGCCTGAGTAAAAATCTGCTGGCGCAGGCGGGAGAACTCAAGCTGCCGCCAATGCTGGTGAAGGTGAAAACCCCGGATCTGCCGCTGCATCTGGCCGGCGACACCCGCCGCGACGATCTGACGTGGAATATCGTGGCCGCCAAAGAGGGGCTGGTGGCGAAAGGCGTGGATGCCGAAAACCAGCTGCGCGCCTTTGTGGTCAGCGAAGACAAAATGAAGGAAGCCTTTGCGCTGCTCAAACAACTGGTAAGTTGATGGTTTTCCCGGTTGCGGCGTAAACGCCTTAGCCGGGCTACGGTATTGTCCTGGTAGCCCGGCTAAGCGCAGCGCAAGCCGGGAACATATCCAGCCTAGCGCGCCAGATTGTCGTAGCCGCGCCAGCGATAGTTAAGCACCGATAGCGCCCAACAGGCGACAAACAACCCGACCACCACAAATCCGGCGTCGCCGAGGTTGTCGTTTAACGCCCCTACCCAGCGCCATATTCCGCCGCTGAGCGCAAACTTATCCATCAGCAGGCCCAGCGCTTCCAGGCCGCCGATAAACAGCGCCACCACCACCGAGGTGCCGGTGATGGTCATGTTGTAATAGAGCTTGCGCTGCGGTTTGCTGAACGCCCAGCCGTAGGCGCCGACCATCAGCACGTTATCGAGGGTATCCACCAGCGCCATACCACTGGCGAACAGCGCCGGGAAGACCATAATCGACCAGACGGAAATCCCGCTCGACGCACCGGCGGCGGAGATACCCAGTACGCCGATTTCGGTGGCGGTATCAAAACCGAGGCCAAACAGGAAACCGACCAGGTACATCTGCCAGCTGCGGCTTATCAGACGGAAGGTCTTGCCAAACAGCCAGCTCATCACCCCGCCGCCGCTGACGATTTCGTCGCTCACCGGCTCTCCGCGCTTCCATGCCCGAAAGCTGCGCCACACGCTGCGTAAAATCACCAGGTTGATAAAGGCCATCGCCAGTAAAAACAGGGCCGACACGGCGGTGCCGATAACGCTACCGGTATCATGCAGCCAGCTCATCTGCGTGCTGAAGGCGGTGGCGGTCGCGGCAATCGCCGCCGAGGCCAGCACCACAATCGATGAGTGGCCCAGCGAAAACCACGCCCCGACGGCGAAAGGCCGCCGCCCCTGCTGCATCATCTTGCGGGTCACGTTATCAATCGCCGCAATATGGTCGGCGTCCACCGCGTGGCGCAGGCCGTAGCCCCAGGCCAGCAGGCTGGCGGCCATCAGCGCGCCGCTGTCGCCAAAGGCCTGCAGCGCCCAGCACCAGGCCAGTAAATTCGCCGCGATCAACCCCAGCACCAGACCCGCGGCGCGCGGCTGCTGGCGTAAAACTGTCATTATCATGGTTGTATTCCTTGAGCCTGCCCGCGGGCGGCGGCGATCACCGCCTGACCATAGGCGATTGCGCCGTCGCCGGCCGGCAACTGCTGTGCAAACAGCAGAGTAAAATCCGCCAGATAAAAGGTCAATCGCGCCGCCAGCAGGCGGTTATGCAGCACCCCGCCGCTGCAGACCATCGTGTCGATGCCGCGGACGGTGGCGCAGTCGCGGGCCATCGCCGCCAGTCCACAGGCCAGGGCGTCGTGGAATGCCCAGGCTTTCTGCGCCGGAGTCGCCTGCCAGCTCAGCCATTGCCGCCAGAAGGTCGCTAAATCCAGCGCGTCGTCGCGCCACGGCAGCGTAACCGGGTGGCTGACGCCGGGGCAGCTGGCGGCCAGCGCCTCCAGCCGACAGGCCGCTTCGCCTTCATAGCTCAGACTCTCCGGCGCGCAATCCAGGGCGCAGGCAACGGCATCAAACAGCCGTCCGCAGGATGAGGCGCGCGGCGCGTTAATCCCGCGCTCGATGGCCTGCGCCAGCAGCGGCCAGTTGCGCTGGCGCAGGGTGGCGGCCTGCGGATAATCCTGCCAGTCAGGGACAAAGGCCAAACAGTGGGCCAGCAAATTTCGCCACGGCTGGCGTGCCGCCAGGTCCCCCCCTGGCAGCGCGACGGCCGGCAGCCCGCCAAGATGTTCGCATTCGCGATAGTTGACCCGCAGGCACTCCCCGCCCCACAGCGCGCCGTTCTCCCCCATACCAATACCGTCGAGTGTCAGGGCGATAACGTCCCCGCCGTCAAGCGGCCAGCGGTGCTCCGCCAGGCACGCCGCGGCGTGGGCATGGTGATGCAGCACTGTCTCCAGCGGCAGGGGCAGGGAGGCCGCCCACTGCGTTGAGCGATAGCCGGGATGGGCATCAACCACCACCCGCTGCGGCACAAACGCGTAAATGCTCTGCATCAGCTGCAGGGCGCTGCGCCACTGCTGTTCAATACCTTCCTCGCCAAGATCGCCAAAGTGCTGGCTCAGCACCGCTTCGCTGCCGCGCGCCAGGCAGAAGGTATTTTTCATATCCGCGCCGAGAGCCAGCAGCGGCGGGATGTCTCCTAGCCCTGGCGGCAGCGGCAGCGCGTCCGGGACGTAGCCCCGGGCGCGGCGCAGCATTTCACCGCTTGAGCGCACCAGTGAATCATCCATCCGCTGTACGATGTCGCGATTATGCAAGAGAAAGCCGTCGGCAATGTCGGCTAAGTCGTTGAGCGCCTGAGCATTACTTAACGCCGGCGGACGGCCGCTAAGGTTGCCAGAGGTCATTACGATGGGGCGCGCCAGGGCCTGCAGAAGCAAATGCTGCAGCGGATTAGACGGCAGCATCACCCCTACTTCCGCAAGTCCTGGCGCTATTTCGTCACACAGGCCGGAGACCTGTGCTTTGGCAATCAGTACGATGGGCGCCGCCGGGGAGCCCATCAGCGCCGCAGCGGCGGCGGGTAAGCCCGTTGCCGTCGGCAGCATTACCGCCAGCGGTTTTGCCGGGCGGTGTTTTCGCGCCCGCAGCGTGGCAACGGCTGCGGGGTTACCGGCATCGCAGGCCAGATGAAAGCCGCCGATGCCTTTTATCGCCACGATGTCGCCCGCCGCCAGCCGGGCGATAGCCGCCTGCAGCGCCGCCTCGCCGTCCAGCGCTTCCCCCTCTGCCCGCCATTCCAGTCGCGGCCCGCAGTCGGGGCAGGCCACCGGCTGGGCGTGAAAACGGCGATCGGCAGGATCGAGGAATTCCGCTTCACAAGGGGAACAGAGCGGGAACGGCGCCATTGCGGTGAAGGGCCGGTCGTAGGGCATGGCGCGAATAATGGTTAACCGCGGGCCGCAGTGGGTACAGTTGATAAAGGGGTAGCGGTAGCGGCGTGCCCGGGGATCGTTCATCTCCGCGAGGCACGCCGGGCAGGTCGCGGCATCGGGCACAATCTGAGTCCGCATCCGTCCCGCCCCGCTCTCGCGGATGGTGAAATCCTGCGGCGTGGCCGCCCAGCGATAGGGAATGCAGGCGGTGCTGTCGATCCGCGCCAGCGGCAGGCAGTGGTCAGCCAGAGCGGCAGTAAAACCGTCGTCGCCCCCGACCAGCCGCACCAGTACGCCGTCGCCGTCGTTACAGACATCGCCGCAGCGGGCCTGCGCCCGGGCCAGCTGCCAGACAAAGGGGCGGAACCCCACCCCCTGCACTTTGCCGCGAATGCGGATTTGCACCCCGTTCATACCCGGTGTTACCAGGCCAGCGCCGTACGGCGACGTTTCTCGATATTCATCTGCTCAAGTTTGTTGCGGTCAACGCACACCAGGGCATGCGTCGGGCAGACTTCCATGCAGGCCGGGCCGCTCTCGCGGTGGAAGCAGAGATCGCACTTGTTGGCTTCGGCTTTTTCCGCCACGACGTTCAGTCCGGCGCCGCTATGGCGGATCACCGGGCGCACCACCACCTCCATCGCCCCGTACGGGCAGGCGACGACGCAGGTTTTGCAGCCGATGCAACGCTCCTGCATCACATGGACAAAGCCTTTATCGCGGCTGATGGCGCCGTTCGGGCAGACATTGGCGCAGGGGGCGTCTTCACACTGACGGCAGGCGGTCGCCGTGGAAACATTGACCCCTTTGATCACGTGAATACGCGGCTGAAAGGTGTGAGGCGTCAGGGAGGCGCAGTCCTGATGTTCCTGATGGGATACCACGCAGGCCACTTCGCAAGTGCGACAGCCGATACATTTGCTCGCATCGGCGATAATGAAACGGTTCATCCATTTCTCCAGCAGTAAGAAGGTTACGCGCCGGAGTATGCATAATACGTTCCAAGTTTTTAACATATTGATTATAAAGACTATTATAGCTGGGCTTTGCTGTCATCGTCAGTAGTGACGATGACAGCTGACGACGTCAGGCACAGGGGCCCGCCACCAGCGACTCGCGTTCAATCAGCGCTCCGGGAAAGCTTTGCTGAAAGTTGAATTCCCCGCCATCCAGCATAAAGATCAGCCGATTGATGCTCTCTTTAATCATCTCCGTCACCGGCACCCGGACGCTGGCGAGCGACGGCACCATATACGGCGCAAGAGCAATATCGTCAAACCCCACCACCGAGACCTGTTCTGGCACCTTAACGCCCAGCTGGTGAAGCTGCTTCATCGCCCCGATGGCCATATCGTCATTGCTCGCCACCAGCGCGCTGTAGGTAACCCCGCGCTGACGCAGGCTCTCCACCCCCGCCGCCCCGGTTTCCGGCGTCCAGCGCCCTTCGGCGATAAGCGCCTCGTTCAGGGCGATGCCGTGGCCAGCCAGCGCGTCTTTGTAGCCGGCGAGGCGTTCGACGCCGGTGGGCGAGTCAAGGGAGCCGGTAATAAAGGCGATATCGCGATGGCCAAGCGCAATCAGCCGCTCCACTACCCGCATCGCCGAGGCTTTTTGATCGGACCAGACGCAGTGGCTGGCGTGGCGGCGCAGGCGGCGATTAAGCACCATGATCGGCTGCGAGTGGTTCTCAACGATCTCGTCCATCTCATCAACGGTGAGAAAGCGCGGGTAGATGATGATCGCATCGCAGCGCAGATCCAGCAGGTACTGGATCGCCTCCCGCTCCTCTTGCGCGCTGTGCTTGCCGTCGGCCAGGATCAGCTGCCGCCCTTTATCCTCCGTCATCCGCGCCACGTGATACAGCAGTTCGCTAAAATAGACGCCGTGGTACAGGGTATTGGTCACCACCAGGCCGAGGGTTTGCGTGGTTTTGGTCGCCAGGTTGCGCGCCAGCAGATTAGGCCGGTAGCCGCTCTCCGCCACCGCCTTAAACACCCGGTCTTTGGTCTCCTGGCTGACATAGCCGTTGCCCGACAGCACCCGCGAAACGGTCGCCTTCGATACCCCCGCGCGCTTTGCGACCTCCAGCATCGTTGCCATGTGATTCTTCCTGTTGCAAAAGTTGCAGGCAGTGTACTGCACGTTTCCCGCTTTTACAGCATTCCCCTGTTCACCAACGCGATCCGGCTCACGGCGACGCTTAGCGATCAAAATCACAAAATTGAGATCATCTTTTTTTATTTCTTGTGAAATTAAATGAAACTCACCATGATTTTGTGGAACCGGTTTCCTATAAAAACATGGTATCGCCCGGCGATGCGGGGCGGTGGCAGATCAGTACCCTATTGATAAACAGGATAAAATCCGATGTCGAAAAATTATGCAGCCCTGGCGCAACAGATAGTCGCGGCAATCGGCGGGGTCGACAACGTCGCCGCCGTTACCCACTGCATGACCCGTCTGCGCTTCGTGGTTAAAGACGACGAACAGGTCGATAGCTCTACCCTGAAAGGCCTGGCCGGGGTGCTCGGCGTCGTGCGCAGCGATAACCAGTGCCAGGTGATCATCGGCAACACTGTCTCCCAGGCCTACCGCGAGGTGGTGAATCTGCTGCCAGGCGACCTGCGCCCGGCTGAGCCGCAGGGCAAAGCGCCGCTGACCCTGAAACGCATCGGCGCCGGGATCCTCGACGCGCTGATCGGCACCATGTCCCCGCTGATCCCGGCGATTATCGGCGGATCGATGGTCAAGCTGCTGGCGATGATCCTCGAGATGAGCGGCGCGTTGCCGAAAGGCTCGCCGACGCTGACCCTGCTGGCGCTTATCGGCGACGGCGCATTTTTCTTCCTGCCGCTGATGGTGGCCGCCTCCGCGGCGGTGAAATTCAAAACTAATATGTCGCTGGCTATCGCCATCGCCGGGGTGCTGGTGCATCCTGGGTTTATCGAATTGATGGCCAAAGCCGCCCAGGGAGAACACGTTGAATTCGCCTTTATTCCGGTTACCGCGGTGAAATACACCTATACGGTGATCCCGGCGCTGGTGATGACCTGGTGCCTGTCGTATATCGAGCGCTGGGTGGATCGCATTACCCCGGCGGTGACGAAAAACTTTCTGAAGCCGATGCTGATCGTGCTGATCGCCGCCCCGCTGGCGATCCTGCTGATTGGCCCGCTGGGCATCTGGATCGGCAGCGCCATTTCCGCGCTGGTGTATACGATCCACAGCTATCTCGGCTGGCTGTCGGTGGCGATCATGGGCGGGCTGTGGCCGCTATTGGTGATGACCGGTATGCACCGCGTCTTTACGCCGACCATCATTCAGACCATCGCCGAAACCGGCAAAGAGGGTATGGTGATGCCATCGGAGATCGGCGCCAACCTGTCGCTCGGCGGCTCTTCACTGGCGGTAGCGTGGAAAACCAAAAACCCGGAGCTGCGCCAGACGGCGCTGGCCGCCGCGGCATCGGCGATTCTGGCCGGGATTTCCGAACCGGCGCTGTACGGCGTGGCGGTGCGCCTGAAGCGCCCGCTGATCGCCAGCTTAATCAGCGGCTTTATCTGCGGCGCGGTGGCAGGCATTGCCGGACTGGCCAGCCATTCGATGGCGGCGCCGGGGCTGTTTACCAGCGTGCAGTTTTTCGATCCGGCCAATCCAATGACCATCGTCTGGGTGTTTGGCGTGATGGCGCTGTCGGTGGTGCTGTCGTTTGCCCTGACGCTGATCCTTGGCTTTGAGGACATTCCCGTTGAGCAGGCCGCTGCCGACGCCAGAGCGCGCCAGGCCCGGGCCCAGGCATCCCACGCCTGAATACACTATTGATAATGAGGTAATGCATGGCGAGTTTCCCACAGGGATTTTTATGGGGCGGCGCACTGGCCGCCAACCAGTCTGAAGGCGCTTATCTTGAAGGCGGTAAGGGGCTGACCACCGTGGATACCCTTCCCCACGGCGCCCATCGCCTGCCGGTAAAATTAGGCCTGGAGAAGCGCTTTACGCTGCGTGAAGACGAATTTTACCCCAGCCACCAGGCGATCGATTTTTACCATCGCTATAAAGAAGATATCGCCCTGATGGCCGAGATGGGGTTCAGCGTCTTTCGCACCTCCATCGCCTGGAGCCGCCTGTTCCCACGCGGCGACGAACAGCAGCCGAATCCGCAGGGCATCGCCTTCTATCGCTCACTGTTCGAGGAGTGCAAAAAGCACGGTATCGAGCCGCTGGTCACCCTGTGCCATTTTGACGTGCCGATGCATCTGGTGATGGAGTACGGCTCCTGGCGCAACCGCAAAATGGTGGATTTTTTCAGCCACTACGCCCGCACCTGCTTTGAAGCTTTTGACGGCCTGGTGAAATACTGGCTCACCTTCAATGAAATCAACATCATGCTGCACAGCCCCTACTCCGGCGCCGGTCTGGTGTTTGAGGAGGGAGAAAATCAAGAGCAGGTGAAGTATCAGGCCGCGCATCACGAGCTGGTGGCCAGCGCGCTGGCGACGAAAATCGCCCATGAGATTAACCCGCAAAATCAGGTCGGCTGTATGCTGGCCGGCGGTAATTTCTACCCTTACTCCTGCAAGCCGGAAGATGTATGGATGGCGCTGGAGAAGGACCGCGAAAACCTGTTCTTTATCGATGTCCAGGCCCGCGGCGCCTATCCGGTGTGGGCCGCGCGGGTGTTCCGGGAAAAAGGGGTCACGATTGCGAAACAGCCGGGCGATGACGAGATCCTCAAAAACACCGTCGATTTCGTCTCCTTTAGCTACTACGCGTCGCGCTGCGCCTCGGCGGAGATGAACGCCAGCAACACCAATGCCGCCAACATCGTCAAGTCGCTGAAGAACCCGCACATTCCGGCCAGCGAATGGGGCTGGGGCATCGACCCGCTGGGCCTGCGCATCACCATGAACATGATGTACGACCGCTATCAGAAACCGCTGTTCCTGGTGGAAAACGGGCTTGGCGCCCGCGATGAGATCGATGCCAATGGGGACATCAATGACGACTATCGCATCAGCTACCTGCGCGAGCACATCAGGGCGATGCGCGATGCTATCGGCGACGGCATTCCGGTGATGGGCTACACCAGCTGGGGCTGCATCGATCTGGTCTCGGCGTCCACCGGCGAGATGAGCAAGCGCTACGGCTTTGTCTATGTCGATCGCGACGATGCCGGCAACGGCACCCTGACGCGTAAGCGTAAAAAGTCATTCTTCTGGTACCAGAAGGTGATAGCCAGTAACGGCGCCGATCTCGACTAAGCACCCTCGCCCACGCGCGCCCGTTCCCCGCGATAACCGGGGGACGGACGTCGGCTATCTGTTGCATCCATTACATGCTTTTTTCTCGAGCCTGATTCCATTTTCTGGTTTGCCACCTGTTTACAATAACTGGTATTTTATCCAGTACTTTTACAGGGGTATCTTCAGCAAGGAGCACATCATGAGCGCACAGCACCCTACCGCAGCCAGAGGGATAGCCAGGGCCATTCGCCAGTTAACCGTGGGATATGTCAGAAAACGCCATGAGGACCGCAAAACGCGGGAGACGCGGCGCTACACCCGCCACGCGGCATTAAGCTTAAACGGCGACTGGCTGGAGCAGGCGGGGTTTCCGGTCGGCACGCAGGTCAGAGTCTCGGTGTCGCCCGGTAAATTAGTGATAGAGAATCTTGAGCTGGCAGCGCCGGGAACGGGGCTCCCTTCCGGCCAGTCGTGCGCCGGCGGAGAGCCCGGTTCGCCGCAGGGCTAGTCGTCCGCGGCCTCCAGCTGAGTAAAGCCGCCCTTGCCCTGCCAGCCTGCCAGCTGCTGATACACCCGGGCAACGGCCTCTTTCACCGGCTGGGTCATCGGATAATAAAAACCGACGATATCCGGCTGAATGCCGAGGAAAATCACCTCGCCGACGTCTTCTTTCAGCTGATCGACCAGATAGTTGAGCGGCATGTTATGGGTGGTCATCATAAACATCTCGGCGATGTCGTCGGGATCGATGATGCGAATGTCGCCGGGGTTTAGGCCCATATCGGTGGCATCGACAATCAGCAGGCGTTCGGGGCGTAATTCGCGGATCGCCACGATGTCGTTTTCCGGCGCGCTGCCGCCGTCGATGACCACCCACTGGCCGGCCGGGTTCGCCGCGCACATCTCCGCCAGCAGCGGGCCGGCGCCGTCGTCACCCATCATGCTGTTGCCGACACAGAGTAAAACGTCAGTCACGTAATCTCCTCACCATCAGGTAGATGGCGCTCTCCTGGTGAATATCATGCAGCATGCTGAGCAGGGTTTTGCTCCACGCCTGCTGCTGCGGGGTCTGCGCGGACTGCGCTTTATCAAAGGCGTTGGCCAGCATCGCCACATGACTGCTGTCGATGACGATTTCGCCATACTTCGGCACGCCCTCCATTTTGCGCCGCGCGGCGCTTCCGGCCTCAAGGGTGGCGATCCATGCCAGATACGCGTCCCACGGGCAGCTCAGCGCCGCCTCCAGACAGTCGATGACGCCGAGGTGGTGGCCAATCGCCAGGCTGTAATAGACCACCTGCTGCGCCTGATCCGGCGTGGCGTCGTTCTCATCAATAAATTTACGGCTCAGCTGACTGAACACCACCGTCTCGCTCATCGGATACGCGCCCCCTCGACCACCTGGTTGAGATGGGTGACGATCTCGGTCAGACGCGGATCTTTCTCCGCCTCCAGCCAGCGCAGCACCTGGCTGTCGCCCTGGCCAAGCAGACGCATATAGTCATCGGCAATCTGCCGTCCATAGCGATAGCCCGCCAGACGCCGCGCTTCGCGATCGATGCGCACCCGCAGAGGCTGCACCATATCTGCATGCAGCAGCTCGGTCGGCTGTTCGTCGAGCTCACCCGGCAGACGGGCATGAATTTTCTGCTCCAGCAGGCCAAGCGCCATGGCGAAGCCGTACAGCGTGGCGGCTGGCGTCGGCGGGCAGCCCGGAATATAGACGTCGACCGGTACGATTTTATCGGTACCGCCCCAGACGCAGTACAGGTCGTGGAAGATGCCGCCGCTGTTGCCGCAGGCGCCGTAGGAGATACAGATCTTCGGATCCGGCGCCGACTGCCAGGCGCGCAGCGCCGGGGAGCGCATCGCGCGAGTCACTGCCCCGGTAAACAACAGAATATCGGCATGGCGCGGCGAAGGCACCACCTTAATCCCGAAGCGTTCAGCGTCGAACAGCGGCGAAAGGGTGGCGAAAATTTCGATTTCGCAGCCGTTGCAGCCGCCACAGTCGACGCGGTAGACGTAGGCCGAACGTTTAATCTTTTTCAGTAGCGAGGCCTTCATGCTGGCGATGGATTCATCCACCGTCATCGGCACGGGAATGCCGTTTTCATCGCGCGGGCCAAGTAAAGTACTCATCAGCTGGCCTCCCTCATATGGCGGGTCAGTTCAATACGATCGGACGGCACCAGGCATTTCTGGCGCTTGCATTCCGGGCAGGTTTCGAAGCTTTCGCGGTGCAGCTCGGCGCGGGTATCGCCGTTATGCTTGAGCAGCGCGATGGCGTAGTCGATCTCCTTCTGCACCGCGAACGGACGCTGGCACTCCCGGCAGTGGCAGATAGCGAAGCGCGACTGCTGGAGGAAATCCTCTTTCTTCCACACCGCCAGCTCATACTCCGGCGACAGCTTAATCGCCGCCGTCGGGCACACCTCTTCACAGCGACCGCAGAAGATACAGCGCCCGAGGTTGAACTGCCACGCCAGCTGGTTAGTGGCCAGATCGATCTCGACCGTCAGGGCGTTCGACGGGCAGGCGTTCACGCAGGCCGCGCAGCCGATACACTGCTGTGGCGTATGCTCCGGCTTGCCGCGAAAGTTTTTGTCCACCGGCATCGGCTCCAGCGGGTAGGCGTGCGTCGCGGTGCCGGTCTTAATAACTTTTTTAATAAAGGTAAACATGGCGATTCCTTATTTCAGCGGCGAGTTTTTACGCTCGATGCTGTAGCGCTCCAGCTCTTTGTATGGCACCACTTTGCTCTTCTTCTTGCGTACATCGACCACGGTCATGCGGTCAGTACAGGAGTAGCACGGGTCGAGGCTGCCGATGATCAGCGGCGCATCGGAAACGGTGTTGCCGCGCAGCATATAGCGCAGGGTCGGCCAGTTGGCGTAAGTCGCCGCCCGGCAGCGCCAGCGGTACAGTTTCTGGTTGTCGCCGGTCATGCTCCAGTGGATATCGTCGCCGCGCGGCGCCTCGGAGAAGCCCAGCGCGAAGCGGTGCGGAATATAGGTGAACCCCTCCACCATCAGCGGGCCGCCCGGCAGGTTATCGAGACCGAAATCAATCATATTCAGCGCGGTGTAAACCTCGTTGATCCGCACCTTGAGGCGAGATATCACGTCGCAGCCCTGCTCGCTGTGGACTTCCATCGGCAGCAGGCCGTAACCGACAAACGGGTGGTCGGCGCGGGTGTCGCGGGCGTGGCCGCTGGCGCGCACCATCGGGCCTACGTTGCTGAAGTCGCGGGCGATTTCCGGGTCCAGACGGCCAATACCGACGGTACGCTGTTCCATATTCGGCGTGCTGAGCAGCATATCCACCAGCTCCTGCACGTCGCGCCGCATCTGCTGCGCCAGCTGACGGGTCTGGATCATGTCCTCTTTCAGCAGGTCGCGGCGGATCCCGCCGATCAGGTTCAGGCCGTAGGTTTTACGCGCGCCGGTAAGGATCTCTGCCATCTTCATCGAGGTTTCGCGCACGCGGAAGAACTGCATAAAGCCGGAGTCAAAGCCGGTAAAGTGGCAGGCCAGACCGAGGTTCAGCAGGTGCGAGTGCAGGCGTTCCACCTCCAGCAGAATGGCGCGGATCATCTGCGCCCGCTCCGGCACCACGATGCCCATCGCGTTCTCCACCGAGGTGGTGTAAGCGGTGCTGTGGGCGAAGCCGCAGATGCCGCACACCCGGTCCGACAGGAAGGTCACTTCGTTATAACCCATGCGGGTTTCCGCCAGCTTTTCCATTCCGCGATGGACGTAGAACAGGCGGTAGTCGGCGTCGATAATGTTCTCGCCGTCAACGAACAGGCGGAAGTGGCCAGGTTCATCAGAGGTGACGTGCAGCGGGCCAATCGGCACCACGTTGTTTTTCTTGCTGCCGAGCTCGTTAATAAACTCGTAGGTTTCGGCGTCGGTGGTCGGCGCCGGACGCTGGCGATAATCCATGCTGTCTTTGCGCAGCGGATAGAGTTCGTCCGGCCAGTCGTCCGGCAGCACCAGCCGGCGTTCGTCCGGCAGGCCGACCGGCACCAGGCCGTACATATCACGCACTTCGCGCTCGCCCCATACCGCCGCCGGGACGCGCGGCGTCACCGACGGGTATTCCGGTTTGTTGGCGTCCACTTCCACGCGCACGGTGATCCAGCATTTGGTGCCCTGCTCCATCGACAGCACGTAATAGACCGCGTAGTGGCCGTTGAGCTTACGTTCATCGTTGCCGAACAGCACCGACAGCCAGCCGCCCTGCTGGTAGTAGAGAAACTCCACCACTTCCGGCAGGTAATTGACCTTCACGGTGATGGTTAACTGGTCTTTGGTCTGCCAGGCTTCGTCCAGCACCACGCCGGGAAAGGCCTGGTGCAGCGCCGCAAGGTAGTGTTGACCGATTTTTTCTTCAGACATGCTCAAACTCTCTTAATCACGCCACCAGCAAGGAGACGAAAGCTAAAAAGGCGAAACCAAACCCGGCCCAGGTGACGCGGGAGGTGGCACAAAAACGCAGACGCGCCATGCTGTTTTCAAACAGCGCGATAATTAGCACCCCAACCACCAGCTTAACGATGGCGACCACCAGCGCCAGCAGCAGGCCGCCGACGCTGAAGCTGGTCATCTGGCCCCACGGAAAGAAGACCCCGACAAACATCTGCAGCACCACCAGCTGTTTGAGGCTGATGCCCCACTTCAGGATGCCAAAGCCGCTACCGCTGTATTCCGACAGCGGCCCTTCCTGCAGCTCCTGCTCCGCTTCCGCCAGATCGAACGGCAGTTTGCCCATCTCGATAAAGGTGGCGAAGGCGCAGGCGCATAACGCCAGAATCAGTGGAATGCTGCGCGCCGCCGGCCAGTGGTAAAGGGTATCGGTGATGGCGCTGATATGGGTCGAGCCGGCGACCTGCGCCGCCACCCACACGCCCAACAGCAGGATCGGCTCCACCAGCACGCCGAGCATCGCTTCGCGACTGCTGCCCAGCGCGGTAAACGGGCTGCCGGTGTCCAGACCGGAAATGGCAAAGAAGAAACGGGCGATGGCGAACAGGTAGATCAGGGTGATGAGATCCCCCAGCACCGGCAGCGGGGAGTCTACCGTCACCACCGGCAGCGCGGTGGCGATGGTCAGCATCACGCCCACCATGACGTACGGCGTCAGGCGAAACACCCAGCCCGAGGCGTCAGGACCGACGCTCTGGCGGCCCAGCAGTTTCAGGATATCGCGATACTCCTGCAGTACCCCCGGTCCACGGCGGTTATGCAGCCGCGCGCGGGCGACGCGAACGATCCCGGACAACAGCGGCGCGACGGCAAACAGCACCAGCGCCTGTAGCAATGCAATTAACAGACTCATTCTCAGGCTCCTCGCGAAATGACAATCACCACCAGCACCGCCAGCTCAACCAGCGCGATCCAGCGCAGCAGCGCCGGCGCCGAGGCCGATTGCCAGCCCGGCACCAGACGCACCGGGTTCAGCCAGTGACGCAGCTTCAGCAACGGCGCAAAGGCCTCTTTCACCGGCATGGCAAAGCCGTGGGCCGTTACCACCATCGACTGCTCGTGGTCGTAACCGCAGACCCACGCCGCGCCGCGCGAGCGCGCCGCCAGGCGATCGCCTTTAAAGAAGATCATCAGCAGGAACGGCTGCAGCGGGCAGGCAATAAGCAGCAGCGCGATCATCGGCTGCGACACCACGCTCGATACCTGAGCCTGCACCGGGAAGGCGCCGCTCACCAGCGGCAGCAGCCACGGCGCGGCGATGCCGCCAACGAGGCAGAACACCGCCGCCAGCACCACGCTCAGGGTCATCAGCCAGGGGGCGCAGGTAGCGTTTTCCGCCTCTTTCGTCCGCGGCGCGCCGAGGAAGGTCACGCCGTAGACTTTCGCCATACACATCACCGCCAGTGCGCCAGTGATCGCCAGGCCAACGGCCAGTAGCGGCCCCAGCAGACGGCCGATAAACAGGTCGCCAGTGCTCATTTTGAAGAAGGATTGATAGATAACCCACTCGCCGGCGAAGCCGTTCAGCGGCGGCAGGGCCGCCATTGCCATCAGCCCCACCAGCATGGCGAGGGAGATCAGCGGCATTTTTTTACCGATGCCGCCCAGCTTCTCGATATCGCGATGACCGGTGCGGAACCACACCGCTCCGGCACCGAGGAACAGCGTGGTTTTGAACAGGCTGTGGTTAATCAGGTGATACATGCCGCCGATAAAGCCCAGCACCATCAGCGTGCTGTTGCGGGTCGCCACGCCGGTGACGAAGGCGCCCAGCCCCAGCAGGATAATGCCGATATTCTCCAGGGTGTGATAGGCCAGCAGGCGCTGAATGTTATGCTCCATCAGCGCATACAGTCCGCCGATAAAGGCGGTGATCATCCCCAGCGCCAGCAGCATCACGCCCCACCACAGCGGCGGCACGCCGCCGGCCAGCGAAACGGTCAGCATGCCGTACAGACCAACCTTCATTACCACCGTGGAAAACAGCGCGGCGGCCGGCGCGCTGGCCCCGGCGTGAGCCTGCGGCGCCCAGCCGTGCAGCGGGATCGCCCCGGCCAGCAGGGCGAACCCCACCAGACCCGGCAGCCAGAGCAGCGGGTTCTGCATCATATCCACCGCCTGAAGGTTGATCTGCGCCAGCTCGAGGGTGCCGTAGGTTGACCACACCAGCCAGCAGGTCCAGGCCATCAGCAGAGTACCGAGACGCCCCAGGGCAAACCACAGCTTACCGGAGGCGGCGCAGCCGGTGAGAAACGCCGCGCAGAGCGCCATGATCTCCGCCATCACCACCAGTGAACCGATATTGGTCACCACCACCGCGCAGGTCGCGGCGGCCAGCAGCAGGTTGACCAGCGGGCCGTTGGCCTTCACCTGCGGGTGGCGATGCCAGCTAATATTAAACAGCGACACCGGCAGCGCCGACAGGCCGATGGCCAGCAGCCACAGCGCGTTGACGCCCCCCACCCGTATCGTCAGGTGGAGAAACTGCAGCATGCCGCCGTGGATCCGCTCCGGCATCAGCAGCGCGGCGCCGCCGGCGACCACCAGCATGGCGCTGGCCACCGCGCCGCCGATCCCGGCAATGGCGCCGCTGAGCGGTTTGCGCATGGCAAACAGAAAGGCCAGTACGGCGCTGGCGGCATACCACGCCACCGCCTGATTCACTAATCCAATTACACT
Source organism: Klebsiella sp. 10 (assembly GCF_018223925.1). Taxonomy (NCBI): domain Bacteria; kingdom Pseudomonadati; phylum Pseudomonadota; class Gammaproteobacteria; order Enterobacterales; family Enterobacteriaceae; genus Klebsiella; species Klebsiella sp. 10. Next base: position 273,815 of record NZ_JAGRRB010000014.1, on the reverse strand, counting down.
CATTCCCTCTCCCCCTGTTGCGCCTGGAACAGCGACAAGTCGCCAAGGTCGGTATTAAAGGTCAGCTGGCGTTTACGCTTGCTGGCCTGGGCGATATCACGGCTATCCACCAGCATCAGCGCGTTGGTCGGACAGGTCCGCACGCAGGCCGGGCCCTGGTCATCGAAGTGGCAGAGGTCGCATTTCACGGCAATAGCGCGCACGCCCGGTACCCAGTCGAGCAGCGAGCTGACGCGCGCCGGCGCCGGCGGCGCGGGGGGCGCCAGCCGGGTATTGGCATTCGCCGGGATATCCAGCGGGCGGCTGCCGGAAAATTCAATGGCGCCGAACGGGCAGGCAATGCCGCACAGTTTGCAGCTTACGCACAGGCTCTCGTTGAGCTGGACCGCGCCATCGACGCGCTGGATGGCGTTAACCGGGCAGACGGTGGCGCAGGGAGCATCTTCACAGTGGTGGCACATCTGCGGTGCCGATTCTTTTTCATTACGCATCACCTGCAGCCGCGGCATAGCCTGCAGGCCGTGCTGGCGATGCGTCTCAGAGCAGGCGGCTTCGCAGGTGCGGCAGCCGATACAGACAGTGGAGTCAGCAATTACAAAACGGTTCACCGGGTCATCCTCGGGTGAAAGTCATTTTTGACGAAATCAGGTTGCGCAGGTGTCATTTTCGACACGTGTCGACACCTTACGATCAGTGGGTCAGCGCCAGATGGCTTAAATCCACCGGTTGGTCTTGTTCCATGGCGTCATACAGACGGTCATAGACGGTGGCGATAATCGCCAGATAGTGCTCCAGCACCTGGTCGCGGGAGCGGTTGCTGATGCGGCCGTCCACCGTGCCATCCATTGCGAGGGTGGCCTGAGCAATCAGATACTTATCACCGCCGTTTTTGTTTTCGACGTAGTACTCGATGGTGTGGCTGTTGAAGCCTTCCGCGAGAGCGACGAACACCTGAAAATGGCCGAACAGCACGAAGCACAGCTCTTTGTCCGGCGCGCAGCTCATCGCGTGATGCAGGCGGGCCTTCGACAAGGTGATCCCCTGAACCAGCGAGTTACAGTAGATGTGCCACTGCTCCTGCTGCTGCCGGTGACGGTCGGCGATGTAATCCGCCTTTTCACTTATTTCCCAAATAGTCATATCGGTTTCTCCGTAGCATGAGATGCACCCTCTAAGCATTTTTCATGCCAGATTTTATTTAATTGATTTAACTATGTTTTTATATCGACCTCTGCCGATACGACATGTCGATGACAGCCCCGGGGCGTCGACATCGACATTGACTGCCACGACGATTTCATTCTGGCATCGTTATTGCATAGAAGGCGCATCGCGATACGGAGGCGACTATGCACGAAATCACCCTCAGCCAGCGGGCGCTGGAAATTATTGAACAACAGGCGCAGCAGGCCGGCGCGCGGCGGGTTACCGGCGTGTGGCTCAAGGTCGGCGCATTTTCCTGCGTGGAAGCCAGCGCCCTGACCTTCTGCTTTGAGCTGGTCTGCCGCGGCACGCTGGCGGAGGGGTGCGAACTGCATATCGCCGAACAACAGGCTGAATGCTGGTGCGATCGCTGTCAGCAGTACGTCCATCTTGTCTCGCAGCACGTTCGCCGCTGCCCGCACTGCAATAACGACCAGCTGCAGATCGTGGCGGATGATGGCTTACAGATTCAGCGTTTAGAATTGGAGTAAATTATGTGTACAACATGCGGCTGTGGCGAAGGCAACCTCTATATTGAAGGAGACGAACGAAACCCGCATTCCGCGTTCCGCAGCGCCCCCTTCGCGCCCGCCCCACGCCAGACGATGACCATCACCGGTGTCAAAACCGACCACTTCGCCCCCACCCGCACGCCAGAGGGCGACCTGCATTACGGCCACGGCGAAGCGGGTACCCACGCCCCGGGGCAGAGCCAGCGGCGGATGCTGGAAGTGGAGATCGACGTGCTGGATAAAAACAACCGCCTGGCGGCACGCAACCGCGCACGCTTCGCAGCAAAACAGCAGCTGGTGCTGAATCTGGTTTCCAGCCCCGGCTCCGGCAAAACCACCCTGCTCACCGAAACCCTCACCCGGCTGAAAGGACGCGCCGACTGCGCGGTGATTGAAGGCGATCAGCAAACGGTCAATGACGCCGCCCGCATTCGCGCCACCGGCACCCCGGCGATTCAGGTCAATACCGGGAAAGGCTGCCATCTCGACGCCCAGATGATCGCCGACGCCGCCCCGCGCCTGCCGCTGGCTGACCGCGGCATTCTGTTTATCGAAAACGTCGGCAACCTGGTCTGCCCGGCCAGCTTTGATCTCGGCGAGCGCCATAAGGTGGCGGTGCTGTCGGTCACCGAAGGCGAAGACAAACCGCTGAAGTATCCGCATATGTTCGCCGCCGCCAGCCTGATGCTGCTCAACAAAGTCGACCTGCTGCCGTATCTCAATTTCGACGTTGAGCGGTGCCTGGCCTGCGCCCGCGAGGTCAATCCGCATATTGAAATTATTCTTGTCTCCGCCACCAGCGGCGAAGGCATGGAGCAATGGCTCACCTGGCTGGAGACGCAGCGATGTGCATAGGCATTCCGGGACAAATTTGCGCCATCGACGGCGTGCTGGCGAAGGTGGAAGTTTGCGGTATTCAGCGCGACGTCGACCTGACGCTGGTCGGCGCCGTTGATGAGCAGGGCCAGCCGCGGCTCGGCCAGTGGGTGCTGGTGCACGTCGGCTTCGCCATGAGCGTCATTAATGAAGCCGAAGCCCGCGACACCCTCGAGGCGCTGCAAAATATGTTTGACGTGGAGCCGGACGTCGGCGCGCTGCTGTACGGCGAGGAGCGATAATGCGTTACGTAGATGAATACCGCGCCCCCGAACAGGTGATGCAGCTGGTGGCCCATCTTCAGCAGCGTGCTCGTCTGCTGCCGCACACCGCCGCGCGACCGCTGCGCATCATGGAGGTCTGCGGCGGCCATACCCATGCCATTTTTAAATTCGGGCTCGACCAGCTGTTGCCGGAGAACATCGAATTTATTCATGGTCCCGGCTGCCCGGTGTGCGTCCTGCCGATGGGGCGCATCGACGCCTGCATTGAGATTGCCAGCCGCCCGGGAGTGATCTTCTGCACCTTCGGCGACGCCATGCGCGTGCCGGGTAAAAACGGCTCGCTTCTGCAGGCGAAAGCCCGCGGCGCCGATGTCCGCATCGTTTACTCGCCGATGGACGCTCTGCGGCTGGCGCAGCAAAATCCGCAGCGCGAGGTGGTCTTTTTTGGTCTTGGTTTCGAAACCACCATGCCCGCTACCGCTCTGACCCTGCGTCAGGCGCGAGAGCGCAACGTCGATAACTTCTACTTTTTCTGCCAGCACATCACCCTGCTGCCGACCCTGCGCAGCCTGCTGGACCAGCCGGACAACAGTATCGACGCCTTTCTCGCCCCGGGCCACGTCAGTATGGTGATCGGCACCGAGGCCTACGGCTTTATCGCCAGCGACTATCACCGTCCTTTAGTGGTCGCCGGTTTCGAACCGCTTGATCTACTGCAAGGCGCGGTGATGCTGGTTGAGCAGACAATAGCGCAGCGCAGCGATGTGGAAAATCAGTACCGTCGCGTGGTGCCGGATGCCGGCAACCCGCTGGCGCAGGCGGCGATGGCCGACGTCTTCCGCCTGGATGGCGACAGCGAATGGCGCGGCCTGGGGGTCATCAGCGACTCCGGCGTGCAGCTTACGCCAGCCTATCAGCGCTTCGATGCCGAGGCGCATTTTCGCCCGGCGCCGCAGCGCGTGTGCGACGACCCGCGCGCCCGCTGCGGCGAGGTGCTGACCGGCCGCTGTAAACCGCACCAGTGCCCGCTCTTCGCCAGCACCTGCAATCCGCAAAGCGCCTTTGGCGCGCTAATGGTCTCCTCTGAAGGGGCCTGCGCCGCCTGGTATCAATATCGCAGTCAGGAAAATGAAGTATGAAAAGCGTCCAGTTAGCCCACGGTAGCGGGGGACAGGCAATGCAGCAGCTGATCGGCGACCTGTTTATGCAGGCCTTCGCCAACCCCTGGCTGGCGGAGCAGGAGGATCAGGCGCGCCTCGATCTGGCGGCGCTCGCCGCCCAGGGAGACCGCCTCGCCTTCTCCACCGACAGCTACGTGATTGACCCGCTGTTCTTTCCCGGCGGCAATATCGGCAAGCTGGCCGTCTGCGGTACCGCCAACGATGTGGCGGTCAGCGGCGCCATCCCGCGCTATCTTTCCTGCGGCTTTATTCTCGAAGAGGGGCTGGAGATGGCCACCCTGGAAGCGGTGGTCGCCAGCATGGCCGACACCGCCCGGGCGGCAGGGATCGCCATCGTCACCGGCGACACTAAAGTGGTGCCGCGCGGCGCGGCGGATAAGCTGTTTATTAACACCGCCGGCATCGGCGCCATCCCGGCGGACGTTCACTGGGGGACGCAGCAGATTAGCGCCGGTGATGTGCTGCTGGTCAGCGGCACGCTGGGGGATCATGGCGCCACCATCCTTAACCTGCGCGAGCAGATGGGGCTGGACGGCGCGCTGTCCAGCGACTGCGCGGTGCTGACGCCGCTTATCCAGACCCTGCGTCCGCTGAGCGGAGTGAAAGCCCTGCGCGACGCCACCCGCGGCGGGGTTAACGCGGTCGCCCATGAGTTCGCCGCCGCCAGCGGCTGCGGCATCGAACTGCAGGAGGCAACGCTGCCGGTCAACGACACGGTGCGCGGCGTCTGCGAGCTGCTTGGTCTGGACGCCCTGAACTTCGCCAATGAAGGCAAGCTGGTGCTCGCCGTCGCCCGCGACGAGGCGGAAAACGTGCTGGCGCATTTGCGGTCTCACGCGTTAGGACGCGATGCGGCGATAATCGGCGAAGTGGTCGTCCGCCCGGGCGTACGTTCCGTTGGGCTGTACGGCGTGAAGCGGACGCTCGATCTTCCCCACGCCGAACCGCTGCCGAGAATTTGTTAACGACGGCGTCGGGTCCCGGATAGCGGCTGGCGCCTTTTCCGGGCTACAAAACTGCGCGCACATGTAGCCCGGCTAAGCGCAGCGCGAGCCGGGAAAAAGCCAGCGTAATTATTTTGCCCAAACCAGCGGGCGCCCATGGATGGGTTAAAGCGGTAATAACCGCTTTATTAACATACTATTATTTGTACCATCATTTTCTTATGCGCCGCGTTGTCGGCGCGTTTTGGACGTAAGCAATGTCGTATACACCGATGAGCGATCTCGGCCAGCAGGGGCTGTTCGATATCACCCGGCTTTTATTACAGCAGCCCGATCTGGCCGCGCTAAGCGAAACCCTGACCCGTCTGGTGCAACAGTCCGCGCTGGCCGATGAGGCGGCCATCATCCTGTGGAACGCGGGTAATCACCGCGCGGCCAGGTACGCTTGCGATGAGGCCGGCCATCCGGTAAGCTACGAGGATGAAACCGTCCTGGCCCACGGTCCGGTGCGTCGCTTACTCTCCCGGCCGGATGCCCTGCATTGCGATCATGAAACCTTTGCCGACACCTGGCCGCAGCTTATCCGCAGCGGACTGTATCGTCCGTTCGGTTACTACTCGCTGCTGCCGCTGGCGGCGGACGGGCGGATCTTCGGCGGCTGCGAATTCCTCCGCCGTGACAACCGGCCGTGGAGCGAGAAAGAGTTCCAGCGGCTGCATACCTTCGCGCAGATCGTCGCCGTCGTCACCGAACAGATTCAGAACCGGGTCAGCAATAACGTCGATTACGATCTGCTGTGCCACGAGCGCGACAACTTTCGCATCCTGGTGGCGATCACCAACGCGGTGCTCTCGCGACTGGATATCGACGAGCTGGTCAGCGAGGTGGCGAAAGAGATCCATCGCTACTTCCGGATCGACGCCATCAGCGTGGTGCTGCGCAGCGACCGCAAGGGGAAGCTCAACATCTATTCCACGCATTATCTTGACGCCAGCCACCCGGTTCACGACCAGAGCGAGGTGGATGAAGCCGGCACCCTCACCGAGCGCGTGTTCAAAAGCAAAGAGATGCTGCTGCTTAATCTGCACGAGCATGACACTCTCGCGCCGTATGAGAAAATGCTCTTCGAGATGTGGGGCAATAAGATCCAGACCCTGTGCCTGCTGCCGCTGATGTCCGGCAATACCCTGCTCGGGGTGCTTAAGCTGGCGCAGTGCGACGAACAGGTCTTCACCACCACCAATCTCAAGCTGCTGCGGCAGATCGCCGAGCGGGTGTCGATCGCTATCGATAACGCCCTCGCCTACCGCGAAATTCAGCGCCTGAAAGAGCGGCTGGTGGATGAGAACCTCGCCCTCACCGAGCAGCTCAATAATGTCGAGAGCGAATTCGGGGAGATTATCGGCCGCAGCGAGGCGATGAACAATGTGCTCAAGCAGGTAGAGATGGTGGCGCACAGCGACAGCACCGTGCTGATCCTCGGCGAAACCGGCACCGGCAAAGAGCTTATCGCCCGCGCTATCCACAACCTCAGCGGACGCAACGGTCGGCGGATGGTGAAGATGAACTGCGCGGCGATGCCCGCCGGGCTGCTGGAGAGCGATCTGTTCGGCCACGAACGCGGCGCGTTCACCGGGGCCAGCGCCCAGCGTATCGGCCGCTTCGAACTGGCGGACAAAAGCTCCCTGTTCCTCGATGAAGTGGGCGATATGCCGCTGGAACTGCAGCCCAAACTGCTGCGCGTCCTCCAGGAGCAGGAGTTCGAACGTCTGGGGAGCAACAAGCTGATTCAGACCGACGTTCGATTGATCGCCGCCACCAACCGCGATCTCAAGCAGATGGTTATCGACAGGGAATTCCGCAGCGATCTCTACTACCGGCTCAACGTGTTCCCGATCCACCTGCCGCCGCTGCGCGAACGTCCCGACGATATCCCGCTGCTGGTGAAGGCGTTTACCTTTAAAATCGCCCGCCGCATGGGGCGCAATATCGACAGCATTCCGGCGGAAACCCTGCGCACTCTGACGCGTATGGAGTGGCCGGGCAACGTGCGCGAGCTGGAAAACGTTATCGAACGGGCGGTATTGCTCACCCGCGGCAACGTACTGCAGCTCTCCCTGCCGGAGCGGGATATCGTGGAAGCCCCGCGGACGCCGGCGGTCCTGCCTGAGGAAGGTGAGGATGAATATCAGCTGATCGTCCGGGTGCTGAAGGAGAGCAACGGCGTGGTGGCCGGGCCGAAAGGCGCCGCCCAGCGGCTGGGGCTCAAGCGCACCACGCTCCTGTCACGCATGAAGCGGCTGGGTATTAATAAAGACGAACTGGTGTAACCTCGCGCGCTCCCCCTTTCCGCGCCGGTGAGAGGGAGCGCTGGCGCAGCGCGCTATTTATCGCTGGTAAAACCGTTGCTGGTCGCCAGTTCGGCAAACCACAGCGCATTGCGTTTTATCTGTCGCTCGCCGGTCTCCAGATCCAGTCGCCAGAAGCCGTAGCGCCGTTTGAAGGCATTGATCCACGACCAGTTGTCGATAAACGTCCACTGGTGCACGCCAAAGCAGTTCGCGCCGTCGGCTATCGCCCGGTGCAGCTGCACCAGATGCTCCTCCATCAGCTGGATGCGGAAAGTATCGTTTATCACCCCGTCCGCCCCGGGCTCGCCCTCTGATTGTCGATCCATCGCGATGCCGATTTCCGCGAGATACCACTTAATATTGCCGTAGTTATCGCGAATATTGGCGGCAATGTCATAGATCGCCTGCGGCAGGATCTCGTTGTTATCACGATAAGGATTAAAGCGGCCCTGCGGGTTCACCGCGTTTTCGAAATAGTATTCCGGGGTGAAATAATCGAGGTCATATTCGCTCTCACGCGCTTTTACCCGCCGCGGCACGTAATAGTTTACCCCAAGAAAATCGATATCCGCGCTGAGGATCAACGCCGCGTCGTCTTTGCTGGTCGTCGGCAGGCAGTCGTGGGCGGCAAGGATCTCGCACAGCGCTTTGGGGAATTCATGTTTTACCAGCGGGTCAAGGAAGCTGCGGTTAAAAAACAGGTCGGCATACCCGGCGGCTTTTTTATCCGCGTCGCTGTCGGTGAGAGTATAGCTCGGGGTCAGGTTGAGCACCACGCCGATCTCGCCCGCCAGCGCCAGTTCACGATAAGCCGTTACCGCTTTGGCGTGCGCCAGCATAATGTTAAACGCCACCTGCGCCGCCAGCCGACCATCTTTCTTACACGGATAGTGGAAGTCGTACAGGTAGCCTCCCTCAACCGGCACAATCGGCTCGTTGAAGGTTATCCAGTATTTAACCTTATGGCCAAACAGGCTAAAGGCGGTGCGGGCAAAGCGGGCAAACAGCTCGGCTACGTGCGCCGATTCAAAGCCGCCGTACTGTTTCTGCAGCGCTTCCGGCATATCAAAGTGGTAGAGATTGATCATCGGCTCAATGCCGTTAGCGATCATCTCATCCAGATAGGCGTGATAAAAACGCACCGCGTCCGGGTCCGGCGCGCCGGTTTCCAAATCAGCGATCAGTCGTGACCACTGTATCGAGGTACGAAATGAGTTGAAGCCGGTCTGTTTCATCAGCGCCACGTCCTGCGGATACTGATGATAAGTATCACACACGGTCTGCGGCCCTACCTGCTGATAAAATCGCTCCGGCTGTTCGGCAAACCAACTGTCCCAGATGGAACGATGGCGCTTATTGGTGACCCCTTCCGTTTGCGGGCCGGACGCCGCCGCCCCCCACAGGAACCCTTGCGGAAACTGATACTGCTGCATAACCTCTCCTTCGAAAAAAGGCTGCGCCCGTCTGGCGCAGCCTGAACGTACTACTCAGCGACCACTTCGATCGATTTAATGAACATATAGCCCCAGTCGCCGGCGAAGCGGCCGAAGTCAATCTGATTGCTCCCGGCTTTAAGCGTCACAGGTATCCGCAGCTGCTGGCCCTGCTCATCCGTCTGCGGGAAGGCCACGGTCTGCGGAGCGCCCCCGTTGACGACAAATGAGTTCTGCTTACCGCCCCATTTGCCGTTGAAGGTTACATTGAGCAGGAACTGACCGCTCCACGGCGCCTGCACCTGCCAGCTGACCTTATCCCCCTCGTTGGCAAATGGGCCGAGGAAGCCGTCCTCGCCAACTGTCAGCGCGTCTTTATCACTCTTCATCACCGTCAGCCGCCCCTCAGCCACGCCATAAACTTCGCCGTGATAACGACAGAAATCCGCTGGCGCTTTCCCCGTCGCCTCGCCCACCGTCACGGTCACGGTTTTGCTGCTTTTCAGCAGCCCATCGTCCGCCGTGAACGTCAGCGCATAGGTGCCTGGCGCCGTAAACCAGGCCCGGGTTTGAGCCCGATCGGCATGGCAGAAATGCACCTGGCCATCGCCGGCGTGCTGCCAGCCCACCTTAACCTCTCGCGACGGCAGGCCATCGTCCTGCCAGCTGGCAGTAAGCTCGACGCCCTGGTCCTGCGTGGTGGTTAGGGCCGGTTCCAGCGTGACAACCGGCGGCTGATTCTCCTCGCTATGCTGCACGCTAATCACATTGGAAGGAGCCGAACGACCGCTCTCGTTTTTCGCCGTCACCCGGTAGTAATACGTATGCCCGAGCTGAAGCTGAAGATAATCGTCGCGGAACAGAACCATGGTTTCCGGATTCCATTCGTTAACACCATCGGAGATATCCCGGCCCACCACCGTCCACGGCCCGGTCGGTGAGGCGGCGCGTTCGACATCGTAGCTGCGTCCCACCGCAGCGCCCATCCAGTTGATCGCGAAGGGCGAGGTGGTCTCGCGCAGCAAAGGCGCCTCCGGCTTCGGCAGCGGCGCCATCGTCTGCTGCCCGGCCATCTGCGCCGCGGCGGTGCGCACCAGATCGACCACCGCCTGCTCCTGGTTCGCTTCGCCTTCTTTGGCAAACCCCGGCAGGTGGTAGCTGTAGTGCCCGGTCGACTCCTTATGCCAGTAGAAGCCGCCGTCGTGACGATGGCCGCGGAAGCCCCAGATAAGCCCGCCGGCGGCTTGCGCCCCGTTGACCTCGCTGTGAACAATCGACTGCATAATGGCGTTCAGTTGATCCGCCGGCAGCAGGCCAAACTCGCCGACGAGATAGACTTTTTGCCCGCCGACGGCGCGCAGATCCTGCGTCACCTGCCCGGGATGGTTATTATCGGCATTGGTGTAATAGTGATTGCTGACGATATCCACATTGGGGTCGGTCAGCGCAAAGGAATTGATTTTCTTATAGGTGCCATCTACCACCAGCTGATGAGGGGCCCATTTTTTAATCCACGCCGCGGTCTGATGCAGGAAATCGGCGTTGGTATCCTCCAGCTCGTTACCGGTTTCCCAGGCCATGATCGCCTTTTCATCATAATAGGCGCGGCCGGTGACGGTATTTGTCCGGGTGATGACCTGGCGGATCACATCCAGATAGGCTTTGAAGGTCTTGCTATCGGTCCGATAAAAGTCTTCCGCTTTTTCATGATAGAACGCCGCCAGCTGCTCGCGCCCGCCCCACCACCACCAGTGGTCGATAAACGGCAGGATCAGACGCAATCCCTGTTTATCCGCTTCGGCAATCATGTTGTCATACACCCGCATGGCTTTCTCATTCAGCCGCGGCATGCCGTCCGCCGTTTCCGGCGCCAGAATATGGGTCTCGCGCCCGCAGGCCTTATCAAATTCCTGCTGCACCGACAGCACGTAGACGCGCTGGGCTTTCGCCCCGGTTTGCACCATCGCCTGGATCCAGTTTTGCTGCTCCTGGGCCGTTGGCCATTTAAAGTATTGCCCCCAGCCGCGCGGGTCTGCCCTGCAGGGGCCGCGGGCGTCGTCTTCAATGCGGTGTAGCTCCGGCGCGTGGATCCCGGCGAAACGAAACACCTTGTCGCCGTCCTTGAGGGTGGCGCCGTCGCGAGTGATAAAGTGCGTAAAGTGCGAGCGCTCGGCGGCCAGCGCCCCGCCGGCCCCCAGCGCGGACAGCAGCCCCATCAGCAGCAGGTTTTTCATCGGCTTCATCGTTGTCTCTCCTTAGAACCAGACCTCGGCCTGTACGCCGAAGTTAACGGTGTCGGTAGAGCCACTGCGGGAATACCCGCCGGCGGTGATGGTATTGGTATCCCAGTTGTAGTTACCGTCTAATGCATCGGAGACACCTTTATCCCACTTCGCGTAGGTGACGAAGAAGCGCAGCTGCGGACGCGCCCAGAAACCGGAGTCAAAGGTCAGCGTTGGCGCAACGGTGACTTTGGTCAGGCCGCCTTTGCCTTTGCCGTTTACTCCTTTGTAGTTTTTGTCATCCAGGTATTCGTAGCCCAGCTCGTACTGCATGGCAAAGTTGCGGGTGATCTGATGATAAGGGCGGATACCAGCGACCCACATCGAGCGTCCCCAGCCATTTTCATCTTCTGTCCACCAGCGGTAGTTTTTATCTTTCTGCCAGAAAGCGAAGGTCGAGATCTCCAGGTCGCCCATCGAGGCCACGCTATCCAGCACCACTCGCCAGGACTGGGTGTTTTCCAGGTTGGCCCAGCCCCAGCCGTTTTTACCCAGCGAGTCACCCGCCGCCAGCCCTTTCCCGTACTGCAATGCGAGGCGGGAGTATCCTCCGGTCAGACCATAGAAGCCGTCAAAGTTATAAATACCGGTCACGCCATAGCCCTTCTCGGCGGAAGTCGGATGGTTTTCGTTACGGTTCATGTGGTGGCCGATCAGCTCCAGATCGAAGCCTGTCCCCGCGATCTTTTTCAGCCACAGGTTGAGGGAATAGTCATCCGGGTAGCCCTGATCTCCCTTATCCACCGGGTATGCTTTGGTTTCATCGGTGGGTGAAAAGGCGTACACCCCGGCGTCGAAGCGGGCGAAGCCGAGATCCATGTTGTCGAAGCCGCCGCCGGTGCCGTTGTACTGAATGTACTCCCAGTCGAACTGATGGCTGGAGGTGTTGGAGCTGCTATAGCGCTTACCGGCCCAGAAGGTCATCTCCGGCGCAAAATCCAGATTGCTCAGCTCGGCGAACCCTTCACGAAACTGTACGTCATGGCCATCGTCATCCTGACAGTTCCAGTCGGAGGTGCATTTCGACTGGTGAGTGAGGTTGGCCTGCACTTTCGCCACCACGCCGCTGTCCGCCGTCAGCGTCACGGTGGGGATCAGTTCGATCTTGGTGTCTTCTTCGTTGCCCAGTCGCCACTTACCGTCTGGCATCAGGCCGACGGAGTCCGCGCGGTTGCCATCGGAGTTCGCCAGGATCCCGGAGCGGATATAGCCATGCAGCGCAAAATCATACTTCGGATCGGCGCAGGCCGGGCTGCTGGCCCCTGCCAGCGAGAGGAGAGCCAGAGGTATTGAGTGTTTCAGCTTTATCATTATTTTTTTCCCACGTTATGTTTGTTAACACGAACCGATAACGGAGGGGAAATTTACGGATCAAAAACGGAAATGTACATCCACTTACGGAAAGCGCTTTCCATAATTGCCTATCTGGTTCACAAAATTAGCTCTGCGGCGAATATATTCGTGAGACTGATCACATAAAACTACAAGAATGCCGCCGGGAGCCGGCAGTGGAGCGGAAGGAGGAGGAGATGAGCAGGTGCCGCCGGGGGATAAGCCGCCGACGGCGAGGGGGTCAGCGTTCGGTTTCCGCGAGCTGGCGTTCGTACACTTTGAAGAAGGGGCGATAGAGCATCCAGGCGTTAAACATCGCGAACAGGCTCATGCACAAATTTTTCCAGCTGCCGTTCGCCGACCATGCTGCCCCCAGCGGGGAAGGCATCGACCATGGCAGCATCGCCACCGCGCGATCGAGGATACCCAGCTGAGTTAAATACCATGCGATACAGGCATTTATCAGCGGAACAAAGAGAAACGGCAGTAAAAAAACCGGGTTCATGATCACCGGAAAACCAAACAGTATTGGCTCGTTGATATTAAACAGCGACGGCAGCAGGCCAATCTTGGCCACGCTTTTCAGCTGCCGCGAGCGGCTGCGCATCGCCATCAGCACCAGCGGCAAGGTGGAGCCAATACCGCCGATCAGCAGGTAAAAATCCCAGAACCCCTGCAGATAAATATGCGGCAGCGTTGGCGAACCCGCCGCCAGCGCCTGCTGATTTTCAAACAGATAGGTCATCCAGAAGGGGTTCATGATCCCGGTGATGATCAGCGCGCCGTGGATACCGATAAACCAGAGTAAGTTACAGATAAATAAAGAGATAAGTACCGCCATCAGCGTGTCGGACGCCAGCACCAGCGGCCGCACCGCTTCGCTGATCAACTCCGGTACGATGCGTCCGGTGGTCTGCAGCAGTATGGCATTCATCACGCTTATCGACAGCATCACCACCAGCAGCGGGATCAGCAGTTGAAAGCCATTGCGGGTCATCAGCGGCACTTCATCAGGCAAGCGAATGCACCAGCCTTTTTTGTAGAAAAAACGAATTATCTCAATGGAATAGGTGCTGGATATCAGGGCGGTAAATATCCCCATACCGCCGAGATAAACATTGCTCACCGCAGTCTCGCGAAAGCCGATAAACAGCAAAAACGCCAGACACCCGGTTAAACCGCAGAGCCGTTCCGGCAGACGGTACTGCTTGGCGAGACTGGCGCTGGCGCCGAAGGCGACAATCAGCGCCACCAGGCCAATAGTTAGCTGAAAGGTCGGCAGCAGGATAGGCCGCAGCAGCAAATAGACCTGGCCGAAACGCGAGGCGCCGTCGATGGAAACGGGCGGAAACAAAATGGGAACTAACAGGCTGCCAACAATCACAAAGGGCATAGCCAGCGCAAAGCTATCGCGCATCGCCGTAATGTGGTTGTTGCGCGTCAGAACGTTCGCCAGCGGCGCCAGCCGCTGCTCGATGATGTCCACGGCCACATTCATTAACTGAATGTTCATACTCCTACCTTTGCGAATGGTTGTCTCGCCGGGATGATCGCCCACAACACCGGAAAGTGAAAGCCTGCCATAGGTGATCATGGTCACAATTAATAAATCCACAAACGGAAAGCGCTTTCCGTAATGCATCCATTTTGACTATAGTCCGCTCATCCAACCTCATCAGGAGCGGTAATTATGAAAAAAATTATGTTGTGTTGTTCAGCAGGCATGTCCACCAGCCTGCTGATGAAAAAAATGATTGCGGAAGCCGAACAGCGGGGCCTGCCGGTAGAGATCAACGCCTATGGCGTAGCGGAGTTCGCCGAACAGGTCGGCCATTATCAGGTGGTGCTGTTGGGGCCGCAGGTGAAATACATGCAGCAGGATCTGCAAAAACAGGCGGATAAATACGGTATCCGCGTCGAACCCATCAATATGATGGACTACGGCATGCAAAAAGGCGCCGCGGTCCTTGATTTCGCCCTTTCCCTTATCGAAAACAAGAACTAAGGAAAGATCATGAGCTCTCTGTACGCTAAACTGATCGACGTGATCGAACGGCAGATCACGCCGCTGGCCGGCGCGATCGGCCAGCAAAAATATGTCACCTCGATCCGCGATGGCTTTATCACTGCCCTGCCCTTTATGATCGTCGGCTCGTTCCTGTTGGTGTTTATCTTCCCGCCGTTTTCTCCGGATACGACGTGGGGGTTTGCCCGCGCCTGGCTGCAATTTTCGCTCGATCATCGCGATGCGCTGATGCTGCCGTTCAACTTCAGCATGGGGGTGATGACCCTGTTTATCGCCGTCGGGATCGCCGCCAGCCTCGCCAAACACCATCATCTGGACTCGCTGACCGCCGGGATGCTGTCGCTGATGTCGTTTCTGCTGGTAGCCGCGCCGCTGAAAGATGGCCAGATCTCTACTGCCTACTTCTCCGGTCAGGGGATCTTTACCGCCATTCTGGTGGCCATCTATTCCACCGAGCTGTACGCCTTCCTCAAACGGCATAACATCACCATTCGCCTGCCGCCGGAAGTGCCTGCCGGGGTGGCGCGCTCGTTTGAAATCCTGATCCCGGTGCTGGCGATCATTCTGACGCTGCATCCGCTGAACCTGTTTATCGAAGCCCAGCTGGGGATGATCATTCCGGAAGCGATCATGTCGCTGGTGAAGCCGCTGGTCGCGGCTTCCGATACGCTGCCGGCGATCCTGCTGTCGGTGCTGGTCTGTCAGGTGCTGTGGTTCGCCGGGATCCACGGCGCGCTGATCGTCACCGGGATCATGAACCCGTTCTGGATGGCCAACCTGTCGGTCAATCAGGCGGCCATGGCCGCTGGCACCGCTATCCCGCACATCTATGTCCAGGGCTTCTGGGATCACTATCTGCTGATCGGCGGCGTCGGCTCCACCCTGCCGCTGGCGCTGATGCTGCTGCGCAGCAAGGCCGTGCATCTGCGGACGATCGGCCGGATGGGGGTCGTGCCGGGCGTATTTAACATCAACGAACCGATTCTGTTCGGCGCGCCGATCATCATGAACCCGCTGTTTTTCCTGCCGTTCGTGCTGGTGCCGATGGTCAACGCGACCCTGGCGTACTTTGCGCTGAAGCTGGACCTGGTCAGCCGCGTAGTGTCGATGACGCCGTGGACAACGCCGGCCCCCATCGGCGCCTCATGGGCGGCGAACTGGAGCTTTAGCCCGGTGATCCTGTGCCTCATCTGTATGGCCACCGCCATGGTGATGTACCTGCCATTTCTCAAAGCTTACGAAAAACAGCTGCTGGCCCAGGAGCGTGAAAACGCCGTCGGCCAGGCTGACAACGCGGCGCAAACCGCTTAACGCTAACGATTCAGAGGATAATCATGGAATTAGAAGAACAGGTGATGGGGATCATCATCAACGCCGGTCAGTCACGCAGCCTGTGCTACGAAGCGCTGCACGCCGCCAAAGCGGGTGATTTCGCCACCGCCGACGCCAAAATGCAGGAAGCGGCTCACTATTCCCGCGAGGCGCACCTTGTGCAGACCCAGCTTATCGAAGCTGACGAAGGCGAGGGAAAAACCAAAATGACGCTGGTGATGGTCCATGCTCAGGATCACCTGATGACATCCATTCTGGCGAAAGAGCTGATTGCCGAACTGATTGCGATTTACCGCGCGCAGCCGCTTCACGCCTAGCGCCTTGCCCGGCCAGACGCGCTGGCCGGGCCTGATTCCCCGAGGTCACTATGTTACATCTTGGAATAGATATTGGCGGCACCAAAATGGAAGCCGTACTGCTGGACCCGGCGGGCGAATGCGTCCAGCGCCTGCGCCGGCCGACCCACAAAGAGAGCTATGACGCCTTTATGCGTCAGTTGCTGACCCTGATTGCCGATATTCGCGCGGTCAGCCCGCAGCCGTTCACCCTGGGGATCGGCCTGCCCGGGGCTATCGATCCGCAAAGCGGACGCATTAAAAACTGCAACTGCCTGGTGCTTAACGGTCACGATCTGCGCCGGGATATCATGCAGCAGCTTGGCCAGCCGGTGTGGATGGCAAACGATGCCGACTGCTTCACCCTTTCGGAGGCGGTGGATGGCGCCGGCGCCGGAGCTACCACCGTCTTCGGGGTGATTATCGGTACCGGCTGCGGCGGCGGGATCGCCGTTCATCAACAGCTGCTCAGCGGCCCCAACGCTATCGCCGGGGAGTGGGGGCATAATCCGCTGCCGGGCTATACTCCTGAGCGCGATGGCCCGCCGCAGCCCTGCTATTGCGGCAAAACGAACTGCATCGAAAGCTTTCTCTCCGGCACCGGCTTCGCCCGCCGCTATGGGGAACAAGCCCGTGCGGAAGCCATTGTCGCCGCGGCGCAAAACGGCGATCCGCGCGCGCTGGCCCACTGGCGACACTTTATCGATGCCTTTTCCCGTAGCCTGGCGTCGGTGATCAATATTCTCGACCCGCAGGTGATTGTGCTGGGCGGCGGTCTGTCCAACGTCAGCCAGATCTATCGCGATCTGCCTGCCGCCATCGTGCCGTGGATCTTCTCCGACACCTGCCGCACGCAGATCAAACCGGCCCGTTTCGGCGACGCCAGCGGCGTGCGCGGCGCGGCCTGGCTGCCCCGGCTTCCCGGCGCCGCGCAAGGGCAGCGGTAGACACTTTTTTCAGCAGGTATGTTAAGCTAGGCGAAAATGTTCAGACAGAAAAAGCCATGCCAACGATTGATGATGTTTCAAGATTAGCGAATGTCTCAAGAGCGACGGTATCCCGCGTGCTGACCGGCACCCGGGGCGTGCGCGAAGAGAGCCGGGAAGCTGTGCTGCGGGCCGTTGAAGAACTCAACTATCGCCCGAGCTTTGCCGCGCAAAACCTCGCCAGTCAGACATCCAGCCACGTTGGTCTGGTGATTTCCGCGCAGGACGAAAGCCACGGCGCACGTCTGCTGCCGCTGCTCTCTCAGGCGCTGAAAGGGCTGAATAAAAGCCTGCTGGTCCAGTACGTCAGCGACCCGGTAGAGCAGGCGGCGGTAATCGACGATCTGCAGCGCCAGTGCGTGGCGGTGGTGGTGCTGGGCGCCGTTGCCGCCGACGCGCCGCGCAACGTTATCGCCTTTGACCGCTTCGGCGTCGCCGGGAGCAACAGCCAGGGCTATGACTTCGCCTTTGCCACCGAAAGCGCCTGCCGCTATGTGATTGGCAAGGGACACCGCAACATCGCCCTGCTGGTGGACAGCGATAGCGACGATGCCAGCCGTCAGATGCTGGAAGGCTACCGCAACGTCCTGCAGAACTACTCCATTCCTTTTAACCGTCAGCTGGTGCTGACGGCCAACGATGACGTCGAGCAGGCGCTGCTGACCTTAATTAACAGCTTCAGTAAATACTCAGTCATTATCGTTAAACGCGACCGCTACGCGGCTGAGGCGATGCGTCTGCTGCGCGAATTCACCATCGCCGTCCCGCAGGAAGTCTCCCTGCTGAGCCTTGAGGATTCCCCGCTCGCCTCGCTGCTCTACCCGCCGCTGACCTGCATCTCCTGGCCACTGGAGGCGCTGCTGGATAACTGTATTCAGCGTATTCGCAGCCTGATTGACGACCGGCCAACCTTCACCGCCGAGGGCCGCTCGCTGGCTGGCCGTCTGATCCCGCGCCAGTCGGTCGCCGATATCTCTTGATCTTCGCCCGGTTGGCGCCGGGCCAGACTTACCTCCCCTTTTCGCGCTTTCGTTTCCCGGCTCATTATTACCCACGCATGCAAATAAGAATTATTTTCATTTATAAATAGCTTGTGCTATATAACATAGCAATGGCTATAAACGCTGGGAAATTAACCACACCATTGCGAGGGATCCTATGCTACACCTGACACCGCTGAAATCATTGCTGCTGGCCAGCGCGCTGGCTCTGCTGGCCGCGACGCCGGCCTCGGCGCAGGAGAAATTCAGGGTTATCACCACCTTCACGGTTATCGCCGATATGGCGCAGAAAGTGGCCGGCGACGCCGCCGTCGTCAGCTCCATTACTAAACCGGGCGCGGAGATCCATGATTACCAGCCCACGCCCGGCGATATCAAACGCGCGCAGGGGGCGCAGCTGATCCTCAGCAATGGGCTTAATCTCGAACGGTGGTTTGCCCGTTTTTATCAGCACTTACAGGGCGTTCCGGAGGTGGTGGTCAGCGAGGGGATCCAGCCGATGGGCATCAGCGCGGGCCCCTATAGCGGGAAGCCCAATCCCCATGCCTGGATGTCGGCAGATAACGCCCTGATCTATGTCGATAACATTCGCGATGCGCTGGTGAAGTACGATCCGCCTCACGCCGACACCTATCGCCGTAACGCCGAGGCCTACAAAGAGAAGATCCGTCAGACGATGGCGCCGCTGCAGGCCAGACTGGCGCAGCTGCCGGCGGATAAGCGCTGGCTGGTCACCAGCGAGGGAGCCTTCTCCTATCTGGCCCGCGACTATGGCCTGCGCGAACTGTATCTGTGGCCGATCAATGCCGACCAGCAGGGCACCCCGCAACAGGTGCGCAAGGTTATCGACACCATGAAGAAAGAACGCATCCCGACCATCTTCAGCGAAAGCACCATCTCCGATAAACCGGCGCGTCAGGTGGCGCGGGAAGCCGGGGCCCACTACGGCGGCGTGCTGTATGTCGATTCGCTGAGCGCCGCCGACGGCCCGGTGCCGACCTGGCTCGACCTGCTGCGCGTCACCACCGAAACCATCGTCAACGGTATCCAGGACGGGATGAGGAAGCAGCCATGAATGCAGCGCAATCGGGACTGTATGTCGACCAGCTCACCGTCACCTGGCGCAACGGCCACACTGCCCTGCGCAACGCCTCGTTCAGCGTGCCGCGCGGCTCCATTGCCGCGCTGGTGGGGGTTAACGGCTCGGGTAAATCCACGCTGTTTAAAGCGCTGATGGGCTTTGTCCGCGTTGGTCACGGCGAGATCGCCATACTCGGCCAGCCGGTCAACCGCGCGCTGCGCCAGAACCTGGTCGCCTATGTCCCGCAGTCGGAAGAGGTGGACTGGTCCTTCCCGGTGCTGGTGGAGGATGTGGTGATGATGGGCCGCTACGGCCATATGGGCTGGCTGCGGCGGGCAAAGCCGCGCGATCGCGAAATTGTCGATGCCGCGCTGGCCCGCGTGGGCATGAGCGAGTACCGCCATCGGCAGATTGGCGAGCTCTCCGGCGGGCAGAAAAAGCGCGTTTTCCTTGCCCGCGCCATCGCTCAGCAGGGTCAGGTGATCCTGCTGGATGAGCCTTTCACCGGCGTCGATGTGCAGACCGAAGCGCGCATCATCAGTCTGCTGCGCGAACTCCGCGCTGAGGGTTGTACCATGCTGGTCTCCACCCATAACCTCGGGTCAGTGAGTGAATTTTGTGATTATACGGTGATGGTGAAAGGCACCGTGCTGGCCAGCGGCCCGACAGAAACCACCTTCACCGCCGAGAATCTGGAGCGGGCTTTCAGCGGCGTGCTGCGCCACGTCGCGCTGACCGGCGGGGAAGCGCAGGTTATCACCGATGACGAGCGGCCGTTTATCAGCCGGCGCGCGGCGGGAGGCCCACGATGAGCTGGCTGCTGGAGCCGTTTGGCTATCACTATATGCTCAATGCGATGTGGGTGTCGGCGCTGGTGGGCGGCGTCTGTGCGTTTCTCTCCTGCTACCTGATGCTCAAAGGCTGGTCGCTGATTGGCGACGCCCTCTCCCACTCGATTGTACCCGGCGTCGCCGGGGCCTATATGCTCGGCCTGCCTTTCGCGCTCGGCGCATTTCTCTCCGGCGGCCTGGCGGCGGGCAGCATGCTGTTTTTGCAGCAGCGCTCGCGGCTAAAAGAGGATGCTATTATCGGGCTGATCTTCTCCTCCTTCTTCGGGATCGGGCTGTTTATGGTGTCGCTGAATCCGACGTCGGTGAATATTCAGACCATCATCCTCGGCAATATTCTGGCCATCGCCCCGGAGGATATTATCCAGCTGGCGGCGATCGGCTTTATCTCAATGGCGATTCTGCTGCTGAAATGGAAAGACCTGATGGTGACCTTCTTTGATGAACACCACGCCCGCTCGATTGGCCTGAACACCCGCGGCCTGAAGCTGCTGTTCTTTACCCTGCTGGCCGCCTGCACCGTGGCGGCGCTGCAGACCGTCGGCGCCTTTCTGGTCATCTGCCTGGTGGTCACTCCCGGGGCCACCGCGTGGCTGTTAACCGATCGCTTCCCGCGCCTGCTGGCTATCGCCGTGGCTATCGGCAGCCTGACCAGTTTCTTCGGCGCCTGGCTCAGCTACTATCTCGACGGCGCCACCGGCGGCATTATCGTGGTCGCGCAAACGCTGCTGTTCCTCATCACCTTTATCTTCGCGCCGAAGCACGGCCTGCTGGCCAGCCGCCGCCGCGCCAGGGAGGCCGCATGCTGAACCTGTTCCTGGCCCCGTTCCAGTTTCCTTTTATGGTCAATGCGATAGCGATATCGATCGTCGTCGCCATTCCCTGCGCGCTGCTGTCGGTGTTTCTGGTGCTCAAAGGCTGGGCGCTGATGGGCGACGCCATGAGCCACGCGGTCTTTCCGGGCGTGGTGCTGGCCTACATTATCGGCATCCCCTTCGCCATCGGCGCGTTTATCGCCGGTCTGCTGTGCGCCGTGACGACCGGTTTTCTCGACGATAACAGCCGACTCAAGCGCGATACCATCATGGGGATTGTCTTCTCCGGCATGTTTGGCGCCGGACTGGTGCTGTACGTAGCGATCCAGTCCGATGTTCATCTCGACCATATCCTGTTCGGCGATATGCTGGGAATATCCCTCAGCGATATTGGGCAAACGACGGCGATCGCACTGGTGATTGCGTTGATTATCGGTCTCAAATGGCGGGATTTTTTGCTGCACGCCTTCGATCCAACGCAGGCTAAAGCCAGCGGCCTGCGCAGCGGACTGCTGCACTACGGCCTGCTGTGCATGATCGCCCTGACCATCGTCGCGACGCTGCAGTCGGTGGGGATTATTCTGTCGATTTCGCTGCTGATTGCCCCCGGGGCGATCGCGCTTCTGCTGGTGAGACGCTTTATCCACGCCCTGCTGCTGGCGGTAGCGGTGGCCATCGGCTGCTCGGCGGGAGGGGTGTGGCTGGCGTTTTATCTCGACAGCGCGCCAGCGCCGACTATCGTGGTGCTGTTTACCGCGCTGTTTGTAGTCGCCTTTGTCGCAAGCACGATCCGCGATAGTCAGAAACAGAAAACTTCAGCAATTATCCCCGGTGGCGGCTAACGCCTTGCCGGGGCTACAAGAGCACGACTTGTCGCCCGGCTGCGCAGCGCTGACCAGGGAAAGCCGCTACTTTTTCGGTCGATTTTTTTCCGGCAGCGGCGGCACCGGGCGCCTGTCGTCTAGCAGATGGCGAACAGTGAGGATCGGGTGGCGCCAGAGCATCCGCGGCCCGGCCCAGCGCATAATCTGCTTCATCTCCTCGCGCTTCGCCGGCTGGTAGCAATGCACCGGACACTGCTTGCAGGCCGGTTTGTTCTCGCCAAACACGCACTTATCAAGGCGCTTGTCAGCGTAGGCGTTCAGCGCCTGATAGTGCGCATTATCGGCCTGCGCCTCGGGACAGCGCCGCTGGTAGAGGGCAATCATCCGCTGAATCGTCATTTTTTCCCGTTCGATACGCTTCCCCATCTCCCTGCCTTTCGTCTTTTTTAAGATGCATTTATCATACACCTTAATATCCATACCCGACCAGACTCACTGCTTCAGATGCTGAATCAACTGCAGGGCTGCCCCGGACAGAACCCCGAAATGGCTGTAGGCATAGAAATCCCGGATAAAAACGCTGCCCTCGAGCTCAAACGGGCGCAGCAGGCCAAGCGCTTCTTCGTGTCGGTAAACCGGGGCCGGCATCGACGTTAACAGATCGCTCTCGCACAGAAAGGCCTTAATGGCCGAGGATGAGGCGCACTCAATAACCGGTTGCGGACAGGGCAACTGCCGGGCGCGAAAGATATCCGCCAGGATGTTCATTGGCGTACTAGACGGCGGCGGCATGATCCACGGATAGTCCAGCATCGCCTCCAGGGTGACGTCCGCCGCCTGATGCAGCGGGTGGTGCTGCCTGGCGACGATGCAGATCCGGTCCTGCCAGTTAATTTTGCCCCGCACCACGATTTTCTCATCATGCGGTAAGGGACCGCAGAGGGCGATATCGATGTCGTGCATCAGCAACAGCTTATACAGCTCGGAGTCAATGCGGTCGACGATCCGCAGATGGATCTGGGGATGGCGCTGATGGAAAGCCGCCAGCTTATCGATGAAATGGCTGGTCAGCAGACTGGAAACGCAGCCAATCCGCAGAATGCCTTTCCCGGCGCCACGGATGAGCTCAATTTCCTCGCGCGCCTTTTGTTCGGTATTCAGCATCGTCAGCGCGTAGGGTAAAAAGGCGCTGCCATATTCGCTCAACGCCATGCCGTGCTTATGTCGTTCGAATAAGGATGCGCTCAGGTCCGCTTCCAGGCTCAATAGCAGTCGGCTCAGTCCCGACTGGGTGATCCCCATTTTCTCTGCGGCCAGGGTCATATTGCCTTCGCGGGCGACGGTAATAAATGCCTGAATCTGCTTAAATTTCATTGGCATGATATTTACTCATTGAATAAACGGTTTTTGCATTTCCCCTGCGCCCTTTTTTAGCGAATAAATATCGCTATCAATACGCTCAAAAATCACCGGAACGCATACTTCAAAAGGATTTATTTATCTCACCACCCACGGCAAAACACATTTCTGAACCGAAGATAATTTATAATGAGAATATATCACCATGACACAGAACAATATTCTATTAATTTCAGGCGCTATATTACCGGTCATCATTACCGTCATCATCGGCTATATTAGCGGTAAACGAAAAGACTTTAACTGGCAGCAGGCGGGAGACATCAATAAAATTGTGATGCTCTACGCATTGCCGCTAAGTATTTTCAGCAATATGGTGATGACGCCGCGACACATCGTCATGACCATGGGCCCGGTCGCCGTGGTTATCATCCTGGCGCTGATTATCAGCTTCGTCATTCCCTTACTGGTCGCCCGCTATCTGTTTCGACGCAACCTCGCCCTCAGTACGCTGCAGGCGCTGGCCATCGGCTCGCCGGCAGTCCCGTTTATCGGCACCTCAGTGCTGGCCTTTTTATTTGGCACCGTCAGCGCGTCGCTGATCACCGTGTCCAGCATCACGCAAAACGTCTTCCAGCTGCCGCTGGTGATGATACTGATGTCGGTCGCCACCGGCGATAAGAGCCAGCATATTTCCTTTGGCGCACGGGTGGTGAACGCCATTAAACAACCCGTGGTCTGGTCGCCGGTGATCGCCCTGATCATCGTGCTGGCGGATATCCATATTCCGCAGACTATCTCGATGTCGCTGGGTCTGCTGGGCAAAGCCTCTGGCGGGCTGGCGCTGTTTGCCGCCGGGATCGTGCTCTATACGCGCAGCATTGTTATCACCACCGCTACCATTATCACCGTTATCGCCCGCAATATTCTGGTCCCCGGCGCCTGCTATCTCATTTTATTAAAAATGGGCTTCAGCATGGAGCAAATAAAGGAAGTCGTATTGACGATGGCTATCCCGGTAGGCTCCATCGCGATAATTATTGCTATGCAGTATAAAACCGGCGAGCAGGAAATGGCCTCGACGATGGCGCTGAGTATTATTGCCTCCATCATTACGATGGGCGGATTTATTTTCTTAACCTTTTAATTACCGCGATTACACCGCGTGAATACGGAGAGAATATGGCCTCTATCACATTATCGGCTGCTGAACTGTTACTGCATCGGCTACAGGCGCTGGACGTGGCGTATATTTTTATCAACTCGGGCACCGATTATCCTCCAGTCATTGAAGCCTGGGCAAAGGCCCGGGCGACCGGGCAAAAGGTACCGGAGTTAGTGATCTGCCCGCATGAAAACGCCGCTATCGGCATGGCCCATGGCTATTACCTCGGCACCGGCAAGGTGCAGGCGGTGATGGTTCACACCAACGTCGGGCTAGCCAACGCCGCCTGCGGCGTCATCAATCTGGCGAACAGCAATATCCCGGTGCTGATTTTTGGCGGCCGCACGCCGATAAGCGAACATTCCCACTTCGGCTGCCGCAATACGCCGATTGGCTACGGCCAGGAGATGCGCGACCAGGCGGCGCTGATCCGTGAATCCGTGAAGTGGGATTTTGAACTGCGGCTGGCCGATCAGATCGGCGAGCATGTTGACCGGGCCTGGGCGATCGCCAGCTCCCTGCCGAAAGGGCCGGTCTACCTGAGCTTACCGCGTGAGCCACTGTGCGAAACCTTTGCCGTCGATGAGGCCGCGCTGCAGGCTGGCCCTTCGCAGCAGCCGGTCCGCTATGCGCCAGTCCGGGAAGATATCGCCCGCGCAGCCGAGGCAATCGCCTGCGCCAGACACCCGGTCATCTTCGCCCAGCGCGGCGCCCGAACGGCGGAAGGCTTTGCGCGCCTCGATAGTCTGGTGCGCGAATGGGCGATCCCTCTGGTGGAATACTGGGGCACCGAGGTTACCCTGAGCGCCGATAATCCCCTGCTCGCCGGGGCTGATCCCAGCGTCTGGCTCGCTGACGCCGATGTGATTCTGGTGGTCGACTCGCAGGCGCCATGGATGATCGCCGAGGGCGACTGTCGCCAGGACTGCACCGTGATCCAGATGGGCCCCGATCCGCTCTTCTCCCGCTACCCGGTGCGCGGCTATCGCGCGGACATCAACCTGGCGGGCGAGACCGATGAAGTCTTCAGCCTGCTGGAAGAGGCGCTGCGCCCGCTGCAGGCCGCCCGCCAGCAGCATGTGGCGGAGCGGGCGGCATATACGCAGAACCGCATCCAGCAACAGAAAAACCAGCGCGACGCGCTTATCCATGCCAGCCAGAGCGGGGCCATTACCAAACCCTGGCTCAGCTACTGCCTCGGCCATCTGGCTAATCAACACCGCGGCCGGATCGTTTCTGAACTGACCACGCTGCCGCAGTTTGCCGGACTGACCCATGCCGAGAGCTATTACCAGGAAGCGCTGGCCGGCGGCCTGGGCGAAGCCCTGCCCATCGCGCTGGGGCTGCAGCTTGCGCGCCGGGAAGAGCTGATTATTGCCGCCGTCGGCGACGGGTCGTACCTGTTCGCCAACCCTGCGGTCTGCCACCATATTGCGGAGGTAATGAAGCTTCCTGTCCTCGTCGTGGTCGGAAATAACGGCGGATGGGGCGCCGTCGCGGGCGGCACCAAAGCGCTCTACCCGGACGGCTACGCGGCCCGCGCGGAAACCATTCCGGCCACCGCCTTTACCACCTCGCCGGATTTCGCCGCGATCGCCGCCTCCAGCCGCGCGGCGGCCCTGTCGGTTTCCCGGGCCGAAGATCTCCCCGGCGTGCTGGAAGAAGCGGTATCCCTCATACGCACCCGCCGACAGAGCGTGCTGGTTGACGTGCAGTTAGCCCGCTAACGGCTTCTCCTCCGGGCGCTTGTCGTCCGGAGGGGGTTGTCACCCCTTCTGGTCACCTTTATCCACATGGCCCAGCGGCTTCTCCGGGAAGCAGACATCGCGCACCCGGCGTTTCAGCTCGGCCGCATCCGGAAAACCGCCATCCTGCTTGCGCTCCCAGATCTGCTGACCGTCGACATCGATCGTGAAGATCCCGCCGGTCCCCGGCACCAGCGTCACCGAGGCGATGTCGGTGCTGAAGGTATGTAACAGCTCCTGCGCCATCCAGCTGGCGCGCAGCATCCAGTTGCACTGGGAACAGTAGGTGATGGTGATGGCCGCTTTTGAGTTCATCGTCGTCTCGCTAAGTCTGAAAGGGCAAATTGTAAACAAAGTGCAGTTTAAATGAAGAACACATGATTATTTTGTTGCAAACGATAATACCTATCATTACCATTCGTAATCAACAAATGGAGTAAGACCCTATCCGCAACGGAAAAGACGGAGCAACCTGCAACTCTGGAAGTAACGCGTGAGCCGATACTAATAACGATCAAGGCGTGGCGACTATGTACAAATCGACTCCGTCAGCAGCATGCTGTAAAAAACGCCTGCTGGTGACCTCTTTGTTTGCAGCAATTTATCAGACTTCTGCCATCGCAGCAGATACTTCCGCCGTTAGCGGCGAGGCGGTGGATGACACCTCGGAACAAATGACCGTCACCGCCCCCGCGCCGGTGCAGAAAGCCGGTAGCGAACACAGCATCAGCGCCCGGGAGCTGGAGAATAAAGGCGCTAACGATTTCGGCTCAATCATGCGCTATGAGCCGCTCATCATCGCCACCGGGGCCAGCGGCGGCTCCGGCAACGGCAAAAGCGGCTTCGACCGCGGAGGTTACACCGGCTACAACATTCGCGGTATGGAGAGCAACCGCGTAGGCATCGACGTGGACGGTATCGCGCAACCCAACGCCACCGGCCGCGGCTACGTCGGCCGCGCCGGGCTCAACACCTTCGGCATCGGCCGCGATTATATCGACCCGTATATGTACGGCAGCGTGGATATCCAGTCCGGCGCCACCTCGACGGAAACGGCCAACAGCGCTATCGGGGGGAATGTCTCCTTCCGCCCGAAATCAGCGGATGATTACCTGCGCCCGGGCAAGACCAGCGCCTTCGGCTACCGCAGCGGTTACGACTCTGCGGATCGCAGCTGGCACAACGGGGTGACCGTCGCCGGCGGCGATGAGTTCCTGCGCGGGATTTTGGTCTATAGCCGCCGTGACGGCCAGGAAACCGAAAACAACAGCGGCACCGTCGACGCCTACCCGGCGAACTGGCACTCCGATGCTTTTCTGGCCTCCGGGATCTGGCAGCCTAACGATGAGCACAAGCTGACCAGCACCTTCGACTATTACCATAAAACCAACCACACCCACTACGATACCTGGGACTCCAGCGGCAACAGCACCATCGGCACCGCCAACCAGACCAGCCAGACCCGGCGCTGGGGCCTGAGCCTGAAGGATGACTGGACGCCGATGAACGACTACCTCGACAGCGTCTCCACAAAAATCTACTACCAGCATACCGAAGCCCATGACTGGACTTATATGCCGGACAGCGTCACCCGCAAAATGCAGACGGTGAACTCTAACTACGATACCGACACCTGGGGCCTGCAGACCGCGCTGGCGAAAACCCTGGGCCGCCACGATCTGAGCGCCGGTTTCAACGCCAGCACCAGCAAAACCCAGCGGCCGTTCAGCCAGTCGCCGATCCCCAGCGTTTACAGCGAGATCATGCAGCCGGAGGCAGACAGCCGCAGCTACACCCTCGGTGGCTTTGTCCAGGATAAGATCAACTTCGATCTCGACAGCCACAACTTCGCCGTTATTCCCGGCGTGCGCGTGGTGCATCAATCGACTAAGCCGGAAAATCTGTCCGATCTCGCCGCCAACAGCAGCGTGCTGAGCGAATCGTCGGTGGCGAATCTGTACGGCAAAAACAGCGATACCCAGGTTCTGCCGTCGTTGACCTTCCAGTACGACCTCACCCCGCGCCTGATGACCTACCTGCAGTACCAGCGCGGGGCGCAGTTCCCCAACGCCAGCCAGCTGTATGGCTCCTGGAACCTCGGCTCCAGCTACGCCGGCAGCCAGCAGTATGCCCTGATCGGCAATACCGATCTGAAGACGGAAACCAGCGATAATCTCGAGTGGGGGCTGAAAGGGGAAGTTACCGAAGGCATCACCCTGCGCACGGCGCTGTTCTACAACAGCTATAAGAACTTTATCGCCTATACCCGCTATACCCGCGCCAACAATCCGGGCCAGTTCACGAATGTGCCGTCGAACATCTACACCATTTATCAGGCGGAAAACCGCGATAAAGCCTATATCTACGGCGGTGAGATTAGCACTAAATTTAACTTTGGCACCTGGTTTGAGCAGGTGGACGGCCTGAGCGCCACCCTCGCCCTCGGCTATAGCGAAGGGAAATCGAAATCCAGCTACAGCGGCGATAAATACGTCGACCTCGACAGCGTGGCGCCAATGAAAGCCATCGTCGGCGTGGCGTGGGACGATCCGGCGAAACGCTACGGCACCGCCCTGACGGCGACCTTTGTCAAAGGGAAACAGGCGACCGCCACCAACCGCGAAAGCTACAGCAACAGCGGATCCGCCATCACCGATGCCAGCAGCGACTATATGCGCGTGCCGGGCTACGGCATGCTGGACTGGACCGCGTACTGGCAGGTGGCGAAAAACGTGCGCCTCAATGGCGGGGTCTACAACCTCACCGATCGTAAATACTGGGATTACCTGAGCAGCCGCAATATCGAGACCGGCACCAACCAGGACGCCAACGATAAAGCGCTGGCGGTGATGCCGGGCCGCACCTGGCAGCTGGGCGTCAACGTCGACTTCTGATTGCCCGAATAATAACGCACCTGCCCCCGGCCCGCCGGCCGGGGATATTCATCGTCGAGAAGGATATGATTATGCCAAATGCACACCCTGACCTGTGGCAGCGCTACCAGGCCACCAAAGCGGCCAGTACCGCGAAATATGCCCGCGATATCGCCGCGGAAATGGGGATCAGCGAAGCCGAGCTGACCGCCGCCCGCCTCGGCCATGATGCCGTGCGCCTGAGCGATGACGCCCGGACGCTGATTGCCGCCCTGGAGCGCGTCGGCGAAACCAAATGCATCTGCCGCAACGAGTATGCCGTGCATGAGCAGGTGGGCCAGTTCACGCACCAGCACCTCAGCGGCCACGCCGGGCTGGTGCTGAACCCGCGTGCGCTCGACCTGCGTCTGTTCCTCAGCCAGTGGGCCAGCGCCTTCCATCTGAACGATAATGGCCGTCAGAGCATCCAGTTTTTCGACCACCACGGCGACGCCCTGCTGAAAGTCTATGCGACCACGCAGACCGACATGGCGGCCTGGGAGACCCTGATCGCGGAATATCGGGTGGCGGCGCCGGCACCGCTGACCCTGCGCCCGCTGGAGCCGGTGAAATATGCCGATACCGCCGACGGCGCCGCCCTGGAGAACGACTGGCGCGCGATGACCGACGTTCACCAGTTCTTCGGTCTGCTGCGTAAATATCAGCTTTCCCGCCAGCAGGCCTTCCGTCTGGTGAGCGACGACCTCGCCTGCCGCGTGGCTCGCCATGCGCTGCCGTCGCTGCTGGAGACGGTGCGCCAGGAGGGCAATGAAATCATGATTTTCGTCGGCAATCGCGGCTGCGTGCAGATCTTTACCGGCGCCCTGGAAAAGCTGGCCCCCATGCGCGGCTGGCTGAATATCTTCAATACTACTTTTACCCTGCATCTGCGCGAAGAGAGCCTCGATGAAGTGTGGGTGACCCGCAAGCCGACTTCGGACGGACACGTCACCAGCGTCGAACTGTTCGCTAAAGACGGCACCCAGATTGCCCAGCTCTACGGCCAGCGCAGCGAGGGGCACCCCGAGCAGACGCAATGGCGCCAGCAGGTAGACCGCCTGACCCGTGAAGGGCAGCCCGCATGATGCG
The DNA here is from genome assembly GCF_018223925.1 of Klebsiella sp. 10. Taxonomy (NCBI): domain Bacteria; kingdom Pseudomonadati; phylum Pseudomonadota; class Gammaproteobacteria; order Enterobacterales; family Enterobacteriaceae; genus Klebsiella; species Klebsiella sp. 10. The sequence goes on along the minus strand of NZ_JAGRRB010000014.1, from coordinate 243,959 downwards.
CTGGTTACTGCTCTTGATCGCTTTCCCGCTGCTGAGTCACGCCGCCGTTGAGCGGCTCGTCACCCTCGGCGGAGATGTCACTGAGATCGTTTATGCCCTTCACGCGGAGGAGAGCCTGGTGGCGCGGGACAGCACCAGCAGCTGGCCCCCGGCGGCGCAAAAGTTGCCGGACGTCGGCTACCTGCGACAGCTGAACGCCGAGGGGATCCTCGCGTTACGCCCGCAGCTGGTGTTAGCGAGCGCCCAGGCTCAGCCCTCGCTGGTCTTACACAAAGTGCAGGCGAGCGGGGTGAAGGTGGTGAACGTGCCGGGCGGCGAAAGTCTGTCCGCGATCGATAACAAAGTGGCTGTCATTGCCGAAGCGTTAGGCAAAACGGCGGCAGGCGACGCGCTGCGCCAGCAGCTTCAGCAGCAGATCGCCGCCATTCCAACGCAGCCGGTTGCTAAGCGGGTGCTGTTTATTCTCAGCCACGGCGGAATGAATACCCTGGTGGCCGGACAGCATACCGCGGCCGATGGCGCCATTCGCGCCGCCGGATTGCAGAACGCGATGCAGGGCTTCGACCACTATCGCGCCATGTCGCAGGAAGGGGTCGCCGCCAGCCAGGCGGATCTGGTGGTGATCTCCGCCGATGGTCTCAAAGGGATGGGCGGCGAAGCCGGGCTGTGGAAACTGCCCGGCCTGGCGCAGACCCCGGCGGGGCGTCATAAACAGCTGCTGACGATCGACGATATGGCCCTGCTGGGCTTCGGGCCGCGCACACCGCAGGCGATAATCGCGCTGCGAAACAAAGCGGAGCAGTTGCCCTGATGCGCCCTGCCCTCGCTCGCCGTTTGCTGCTGATGACGCTGCTGCTGGTCTCCCTGACGTTGTTTGCCACCACCCTCGGCGCCATGCGCTTGCCGCTGGTCAACCTGCTGCCTTCCGGGGATGACATGCTGCGCCATATCTGGCTGACCATCCGTCTGCCGCGGGTGCTGCTGGCCCTGCTGGTGGGCGCGGCGCTGGCCCTCTCCGGCTGCGTGATGCAGGGGCTGTTTCGCAACCCGCTTGCCGACCCGGGCCTGCTGGGCATCAGCAGCGGCGCCGCGCTGGCGGTGGCCAGCTGGCTGGTGCTCCCGTTCTCCGCTGCGGGGCTGATCGCCCTGTATATGCCGATGCTGGCGGCGTTTATTGGCAGCCTGGCGGTGATGGTGGTGATTTTCATCCTCAGTCGGGCGGAGGAGGGTTCGCTGTCGCGCCTGCTGCTGGTGGGGATCGCCATCAACGCGCTGTGCGGCGCGCTGGTCGGCGTCCTGTCCTGGCTGAGCAATGACGCCCAGCTGCGCCAGCTGTCGCTGTGGGGAATGGGCAGTCTGGGCCAGGCCGAATGGCCGACGCTGCTGGTGGCCGCGACCTTGATTATCCCGGCGGCGCTGGCGGTGTGGTGGATGGCGTCCCGCCTCAATCTGCTGCAGCTTGGCGATGAAGAGGCGCACTATCTTGGGGTCAACGTGCAGGCGCTGCAGCGCTGGCTGCTGCTGTGCAGCGCGGTGCTGGTGGCCGTCGCGGTGGCCATCAGCGGAGTCATCGGCTTTATCGGCCTGGTGGTGCCGCACCTGATGCGCCTGTGGCTGGGACCGGACCATCGCGGACTGATCCCCGGCTCGCTGCTGGCCGGCGCGATCCTGCTTCTGCTGGCCGACACCCTGGCCCGCACCGTGGCGGCGCCGGCGGAGATACCGGTCGGTCTGCTCACCAGCCTGCTGGGCGCCCCCTGGTTTCTGTGGCTGGTCTTTCGTCGGGAGAACTCCAGACATGGTTAATGAATACTGCGCCCAGGGGCTGTCACTTCACCTTGGTAAACGACAGATTATCGACAACGTCTCCGTCGCGCTGCGCGGCGGCGAGATGACGGCGCTTATCGGGCCGAACGGCGCCGGGAAATCCACTCTGCTGCGCCTGTTGACCGGCTATCTGACTCCGGACAGCGGCACCCGCCATCTTGCAGGCAAGCCGCTGGAGGCCTGGTCCCCCGAGGCGCTGTCGCGCCGGCGGGCGGTCATGCTGCAGCGAACGGCCCTGCAGGCCGACTGGACGGTGGAAACGGTCATTGCCATGGGACGCTCACCGTGGGGCGCGACGGCGGATCCGGCGGTGCTGGCGGCGGTGATGGCCGTCACCGGCTGCGATGGCCTTGCCGGCCGCCGCTATCCCGGCCTCTCCGGCGGCGAGCAGCAGCGGGTACAGCTGGCCCGCTGTCTGGCGCAGCTATGGCGCGACGGCGCGCCGCAGGGCTGGCTGTTTCTCGATGAGCCCACCTCGGCGCTGGACCTTTACTATCAGCAGCACCTGCTGCGTTTGCTCAAACGGCTCACCGCCGGCGGGCAACTGCACGTCTGCGTGGTGCTGCATGACCTTAACCTCGCCGCCCTGTGGGCCGACCGCATCCTGCTGCTCCACCAGGGACATCTGGTCGCCCAGGGCACGCCGCAGGAGGTGATCCAGCAGCCGGTTATCCATCGCTGGTACGGGGCGGATGTCCGCCTCGTCCAGCACCCGGACAACGCGGTCCCCCAGGTTTATCTGGCGCCATAATCCCCGCGCGGCGCAACTGGAATCCGGATCGCGCCGCGCTTACGCTTTCTGGCAATAATTGCCTGCATTATATTATTGAGGGTCATTTATATTTAAAATCTATACCAATGGCGTAATAACCCAATGAAATATTTACGACAGCTATTTTTAAATATAAACCATCATTACAGAGAAGATATTTCCCGTATTAATCCAAAAACGACACATTGATTATTTACTGCGCTTAATCAACTCGATACACTGTTTTCTTACTAATGATAATAGAGGGAAGAAGAAGCATGGCTATTCCAGGTAATATGTGGATATACGACGACGGTGGGGCACTAATCAAAGGTGGTTGTGATGTTGCAGACAGGGAGTTCAGCATCGAATTTAAAGGGTTTCATCACAATCTCTCCATTCCCACTGATAATGCCACTGGCAAGCCTACCGGCACTCGTCAGCACTCACCAATGATCATCGTTAAAGAATTCGACTATTCCAGTCCATACCTCTACAAAGCAGTAGCTACTGGTCAGAACCTGAAATCTGCTGAAATCAAATGGTATAAAATCAGCGATGCTGGTCAAGAAGTGGAATACTTCAATATGCTACTTGAAGGCGTCCGAATCGTATCAATATCTCCTACAATGGCTTCCCCAGAAGACAAGAACAACAACCATCTTGAATCTGTCGAACTTAGATATGAGAAGATCACCTGGAAACATTGTGACGGAAATATAATTTTCACCGATGCCTGGAATGAAAGACAAACAGCATAATAGATGAGCAAATGGATACGACAGAAGATCTAAATGGAACCTATTTCTATCACGGACAATCCAATCTTTCGGCTGGTGAACTTTTTGATGTCATTTTTCTTGAACAATTTTGTGACGAACTTGGCATTGGTATTGAATCTGGTGCCGCTATCCTCGCCGGGCAACCTTGGCTAAAAACCAGAACAAAGCCAGGAGAGGCAATAAAAGGAACAAGTGTTGTTTCTAAATATGGAAGGATGCTTCTGAGAAATGCAAAAACTCCATTTGGTATTAGGGTTCCTACACCCGTTGGTGTAAGAATGAGAAAAACGAATAGTCTTGCTGCTGTTATCGCCCGTTATGTTCCGTGGTTAGGTTGGATAGGACTTGTAAACTCAATTTATCAAGTTTCAAGAAAAACTCAGGAAAAATACAACCTAATAGCTCGCCCCAAAGACCGTATACAATGGACATCCTTTTAATGAAAAGCATTCAAGATCAGGTTTTAGACTTGTTTAAAGATGAGATCTCAACCCGTTTAGATAAAAATTGGAAAGAAATCCCATTGGAACTTGATTATGACTTATTTGATGCTCCCGGCGACGATCTGCATGACGCTTTAAATAAATTTGAACAAAAATTTAATGTTGATCTTTCCAGTGTTAAATGGTCGTGTTATTTCCCTTGGGAGAATACTCCAATGCTAACTCGGTGGTTTAAAGTAAAACGAGAAGATGTAGAAAAAACGCGTAAACCTTTAACTATCAAAATGTTTGCCGAATCAGCAAAAGCAGGTAAATGGCTTTACGACTAGCAACCACAAGCCGTTGTCGTAACGAGGTCTACGGCCAGAAGGCAGAACAACATCGACGGCGAACGTAATGTATGAAGACGATCGCGTGGCGGCGGTTCAATTACTGTGACGGTACCCCGCCCCCTCTGCAACTGGAATCCGGATCGCGCCGCGTGCTTTCGTCGGTTTCCCTCACCTGCCCATCTCCGTTATTATGTCTCATCCATGTGATAACGACGACAACTACAAAATCGCAGCCATTTCAAATCAGGGATCTGGATAACACCCCATGAGCACAATTGACAATCTCGACGCCCACACGCCGATGATGCAGCAGTATCTCAAGCTGAAGGCGCAACATCCTGACATTCTACTGTTTTACCGGATGGGGGATTTTTACGAGCTATTTTATGACGATGCGAAACGCGCGTCGCAGCTGCTCGATATCTCGCTGACCAAGCGCGGCGCCTCCGCGGGCGAACCGATACCCATGGCCGGCATCCCCCACCACGCGGTGGAGAACTACCTCGCCAAACTGGTCAACCAGGGCGAGTCGGTGGCCATTTGCGAGCAGATTGGCGACCCGGCCACCACCAAGGGGCCGGTCGAGCGTAAAGTGGTACGTATCGTCACCCCGGGCACCATTAGCGATGAAGCGCTGCTGCAGGAGCGCCAGGACAACCTGCTGGCCGCCATCTGGCAGGACAGCAAGGGCTTCGGCTACGCGACGCTGGATATCAGCTCCGGGCGCTTTCGCCTGAGCGAACCGGCCGACCGCGAAACCATGGCGGCAGAGCTGCAGCGCACCAACCCGGCGGAACTGCTGTATGCGGAAGATTTTGCCGAATCGTCGCTGATCGAGGGCCGCCGCGGTCTGCGCCGTCGCCCGCTGTGGGAATTTGAAATCGACACCGCACGCCAGCAGCTAAACCTGCAGTTCGGCACCCGCGATCTGGTCGGCTTCGGCGTCGAAAACGCCCCGCGCGGCCTGTGCGCCGCCGGCTGCCTGCTGCAGTATGTCAAAGACACCCAGCGTACCTCGCTGCCGCACATCCGCTCCATCACCATGGAACGCCAGCAGGACAGCATCATTATGGATGCCGCCACCCGCCGTAACCTCGAGATCACCCAGAATCTGGCCGGCGGCACCGACAACACCCTGGCCTCGGTACTCGACTGTACGGTGACGCCGATGGGTAGCCGGATGCTCAAGCGCTGGCTGCATATGCCGGTCCGCGATACCGCCGTGCTGGTGGAGCGCCAGCAGACCATCGGCGCGCTGCAGGAGCGCTATACCGAGCTGCAGCCGGTGCTGCGCCAGGTCGGCGATCTGGAGCGTATTCTGGCGCGTCTGGCGCTGCGTACCGCCCGGCCGCGCGATCTTGCCCGCATGCGTCATGCCCTGCAGCAACTGCCTCTGCTGCGTGAGCTGCTGGCCGACGTTGACAGTCAGCCGGTGCAAAAATTGCGCGAGAAAATGGGCGAGTTCACCGAACTGCGCGAACTGCTGGAGCGCGCGGTGATCGACGCCCCGCCGGTGTTGGTCCGCGACGGCGGGGTCATCGCTCCAGGCTATAGCGAAGAGCTGGACGAGTGGCGGGCGCTGGCCGATGGCGCCACCGATTATCTCGATAAGCTGGAGATCCGCGAGCGCGAGCGGCTGGGCCTCGATACCCTGAAAGTCGGCTACAACGCCGTCCACGGCTACTACATCCAGATTAGCCGCGGCCAGAGCCACCTCGCGCCGATCCACTACGTGCGCCGCCAGACGCTGAAGAACGCCGAACGCTATATTATTCCTGAGCTGAAGGAATACGAAGATAAGGTGCTGACCTCCAAGGGCAAAGCGCTGGCGCTGGAAAAACAGCTTTATGACGAACTGTTCGACCTGCTGCTGCCGCATCTCGCCGATCTGCAAACCAGCGCCAGCGCGCTGGCCGAGCTGGACGTGCTGGTCAACCTGGCGGAACGTGCGGAAACCCTGAACTATTGCTGCCCGACCTTTAGCGATAAGCCAGGCATTCGCATTAGCGAAGGCCGCCATCCGGTGGTCGAGCAGGTGCTGAAAGAGCCGTTTATCGCTAACCCGCTGCAGCTGGCGCCGCAGCGGCGGATGCTGATTATCACCGGGCCGAACATGGGCGGTAAAAGTACCTATATGCGCCAGACCGCGCTGATTGCGCTACTGGCCTATATCGGCAGCTACGTCCCGGCGCAGAAAGTAGAAATTGGCCCGATCGATCGCATCTTCACCCGCGTCGGCGCGGCGGATGACCTGGCCAGCGGCCGCTCGACCTTTATGGTGGAGATGACTGAAACCGCCAATATCCTGCACAATGCCACCGAGCATAGCCTGGTGCTGATGGATGAGATTGGCCGCGGCACGTCCACCTACGACGGGCTATCGCTGGCGTGGGCCTGTGCGGAAAATCTGGCCAACAAAATCAAGGCGCTGACGCTGTTCGCCACCCACTACTTCGAGCTCACCCAGCTGCCGGAGAAAATGGAAGGCGTCGCCAACGTCCACCTCGACGCCCTGGAGCACGGCGATACCATCGCCTTTATGCACAGCGTGCAGGACGGCGCGGCCAGCAAGAGCTATGGCCTGGCGGTCGCCGCGCTGGCGGGGGTGCCGAAAGAGGTGATCAAGCGCGCGCGGCAGAAACTGCGCGAGCTGGAGAGTATCTCGCCCAACGCGGCGGCGACCCAGGTCGACGGCACGCAGATGTCGCTACTCGCCGCCCCGGAAGAGACCTCGCCTGCGGTTGAGGCGCTGGAGAATCTTGATCCGGACTCCCTGACCCCGCGTCAGGCGCTGGAGTGGATCTACCGTCTGAAAAGCCTGGTCTAGCCACCCATTAAGGTGAAAAACGGCAGCGCTGTGAAGCGCTGCCGTTTTAGTAAACAAAAAAATGGGTGCTAGAGGATGCGTCCTGACAACCCATACGCGGGGTTGCCCCCGCGCGGATGCTACTTCTTCGATTCGTAAGCGAGAACAGCTTTAAACTCAATATTACGCTCTTTAATACTCAGCTCGCATAGTGAGCTGTGCACCAACAGCGTAAATCCCAGTACCGTAATACAGAGTACGATGATTGCCACAAGGGCATATTTTGTCAGCATATCTTGCCTCCCTGCAAAGAAGAGACTAACATCTGAATTGTCTATGTTCATTCGCTAGCCTCAGTTGATAGAAATATCTCCTGGGGCTTTCGTCTGTCTGGGGTCCTGGTAATGCTCAAGGCCAGACAGCCTCAAGCACCCGCCGCAATTCTACACTCGTCAGGGCGTGAAATTTATCTGCAAGGAATTAATCAGACGAATTTTATAATAATCTGGATGCAGGCTCGCAAAGTCATCCCGGTATATTAACCCTTCACGTAATTTTTTAATTTAATGAAAAAATAATTTCCATAATTGTACTAAATATAAAAAAGGCCCGACTTAGCGGGCCCCTTTCATTAACGCTTATCTTCCGGCAATAGCGGCGGTACGTGCGGCACCTGCGGCGCCTCATCGATATCTTTCTGCGTCATGCGGAACGCTTCCGGATAGTGTTCGCGGCTGGTGCGGCGCAGCGGCTCGGTATCTCGCCAGGTGTAAAGACAGTGCTGGCACTGATACACGGTCCAGACCCCTTTCACCGGCGAGGTCGCCATGACTTCAATCTTTTCATCGGCGCAACGTGGACAAATCATCTTCTTCTCCTTATTTACGGTTGGCCAGCATAGCGGTCAGTTTTTCAGCCCAGGCTTTGGTTTCCGGCAGATCCTGCACCGGCTGGCTGTAGTGACCGCGAAGGTCCGGCGCAACCGGGGTGGTGGCGTCGATAATCAGTTTGTCGGTAATGCCTGCCGGGCTGGAGCCTGGGTCAAGTTCAAGGACCGACATGTTCGGCAACTGCACCAGGTCTCCCGCCGGGTTAACCTTCGAGGAGAGCGCCCACATCACCTGCGGCAGGTTGAACGGGTCGACGTCTTCATCAACCATGATCACCATCTTCACATAGCCGAGGCCGTGGGGAGTGGTCATCGCCCGCAGGCCCACCGCGCGGGCAAAACCGCCGTAGCGTTTTTTGGTGGAGATGATCGCCAGCAGACCATGGGTGTACATGGCGTTGACCGCCTGCACTTCCGGAAATTCGGCCTTCAGCTGCTGATACAGCGGTACGCAGGTCGCCGGGCCCATCAGATAGTCAATCTCGGTCCACGGCATACCGAGGTAGAGCGATTCAAAAATCGGTTTGCTGCGATAAGAGACTTTGTCGATACGCACTACCGTCATGTTACGACCGCCGGAGTAGTGACCGGTAAATTCACCGAACGGCCCCTCGATCTCACGCTTACGCCCTTCAATGACCCCTTCGAGGATCACTTCCGAACCCCAGGGCACGTCAAAGCCGGTCAGCGGCGCGGTAGCGATGGGATACGGGCTCTCGCGCAGCGCGCCAGCCATCTCATATTCAGACTGATCGTATTTCAGCGGCGTGGCGCCCATCAGGGTAATAATCGGGTCGTTACCGAGGGTAATGGCGATCGGCAGATCTTCCCCACGCTCTTCCGCTTTGTGCAGATGCAGCGCGATATCGTGCATCGGTACCGGCTGCAGGCCGAGCTTGCGCTTGCCTTTCACTTCCATGCGGTAGATACCGACGTTTTGCTTACCGAAGTTATCTTTATCCAGCGGATCGCGCGAAACGACACAGGCTTTATCGAGGTAGAAACCGCCGTCACCATCGTTGAGGCGGAACAGCGGCAGAATATCGAACAGGTTGATATCATCGCCATCAACAGTATTTTCTGCCCACGCCGGGTTGGCGCGGCGCTCTGGCGTCACCGGGAAGTTATCCCAGCGGCGAATGAACTCATCAATCTGCTTTTTCACCGGCGTGTTAGGCGGCAGGCCCAGCGAGATGGCATGGTTCTGCCACGAGCCGATGGTGTTCATCGTCACGCGAGCGTCGTTAAAGCCGCGAATATTATCGAACCACAGCGCCGGGGCACCGTCGCCGATGCGTCCGGTCGCATTGGCGGCCGCCGCCAGATCGGGCTCAGCGTTCACCTCTTCACTGATTTTCAGCAGTTGTCCCTGGTCATCCAGCGCCTGCAAAAAGCTGCGCAAATCATCAAAAGCCATTATTCGATCTCCTGTGCAAATTGTTCTGCCGTGCGCAAGCCGTTCCAGCGGCGCGCTTTGTGATAGTCGAGGCCAAACTGATCCAGCACCCGGGTGACGATATGATTGGTGATATCGTCAACCGTCTCCGGGTGGTTGTAGTAAGCTGGCATCGGCGGGACCATCGCCACGCCCATGCGGGACAGCGCCAGCATGTTCTCCAGATGGATCGTGCTGAGCGGCATTTCCCGCGGGACCAACACCAGCTTGCGCCCCTCTTTGAGCACCACGTCCGCCGCGCGGCCCACCAGCCCTTCGGCATAACCCGCGCGAATGCCTGCAAGCGTTTTCATACTGCAGGGAATAACGATCATGCCGTCGGTACGAAATGAACCGGATGAGATGGTGGCGGCCTGGTCTGCCGGGCTGTGGGAAAAGTCCGCCAGCGCGGCCACTTCGCGCGCCGTCCAGGGCGTTTCCAGCTCGATGGTGGTTTTGGCCCATTTCGACATCACCAGATGGGTTTCCACCTCCGGCATATCGCGCAGCGCCTGCAGCAATGCCACCCCAAGCGGTGCCCCGGTAGCCCCCGTCATCCCAATAATCAGTTTCACTCCAGACCTCATTACTTTTGTTCGTGTACGAACTTTATATTTAAACTACCCCCTCCAGCCCTTATTGGCAAGATCGTTCGTATACGTGCGCATTTTTAATCAAAACGCAGAAAGGGTATAAAAAGGCGTACGAACGGCTATCATAGAGGTGACAGTTTTGTTACGGAGTATTCATGGAGTTACGAAACGAAGCATTCCACCTGCTGCGCCAGCTTTTTCAACAGCATACCGCCCGCTGGCAGCAGGCGTTGCCGGACCTGACTAAACCTCAGTATGCGGTGATGCGCTCGGTAGCGGAGCACCCCGGGATCGAACAGGTGGCGCTGATTGAAGCGGCGGTCAGCACCAAGGCTACGCTGGCGGAGATGCTCAGCCGAATGGAAGCGCGCGGCCTGGTGCGCCGGGAGCACGATCCGGCCGATAAACGCCGCCGTTTTGTCTATCTGACCGACGAAGGCGAGGCGTTGCTTAACCGTTCCATTCCGCAGGGCAATGAGGTCGATGACGAGTTTCTCGGCCGCCTGAGCGATGACGAGCGCGAGCAGTTCTCCCGGCTGGTGCACAAAATGATGGCGCCCTGAACGGGCGCTTAACCGACCTTCTCGCGCAGGAAGTCAATAAATGCCCGCACCCGGGTCGGCAAATGCTGAGAGTCGGGATAAAGGGCATACACGCCCTGCTGTGGGAAATGGTATTCCGGCAGGAGCGGCACCAGCTCCCGCTGCGCCACCTTTTTGGCTACCAGCCATGCGGGCAGCAAGGCGACGCCGCATCCCGCCAGAGCAAAGCTCATCAGCGCCGTAGCGCTATCAGCAGAAAACCGCGGCGCGCTGGCTATCGCGAAATCCACCTCTGTCTGGTGATCCGTGCGCAGCTGCCAGCGCAGCGGCGTCGGCAGGCGCTCGTGAATAATCCACTCAGCTTGCGCCAGATCGGACAGCGTCTGCACCGGATGGCTTGCCAGCCAGGCCGGAGAGGCGACGGGCAGGATCGCGAAACTGGCTATCCGCGTCGCCCGATAGCGGGAATCGGCCAGCGTACCGAGGCGTATCGCCACATCAAATCGTTCTGAAATGAGGTCGGCATGATGGGAGGAGGAGACGTGGCGCACCCGCAGCGCCGGATGACGACGGGCGAACGCGGCCAGCGCTGGAATGATAACCTGCGCGCCATACTCCGGCGTGGTGGTGATCCGTAGCTCCCCGCTTAAGCCGCTATGGCTGGCCCGCACTTCATCCTGGAGATTTTCCGCCGCGTTCAGGAGCGCCACCCCGCGCTGATAGAACAGCACCCCGGCGTCAGTGAGCCGCAAACGCCGCGTCGAACGCAGCAGCAGCGTCACCCCCAGCTCATTTTCCAGCTGCCGTACGTTAAAGCTGACCACTGCCTTGGTCTGCCCCAGCGCCGCTGCGGCCAGGGTGAAACTGCCGGCATCTACCACGGCGATAAACATGGTCACGCGCTGAAGATTAAGCATCGTCGTCCGGATGATTGTCAAAAATATTCAGACAGTATATCCCGATTAGTCCCGTTTATCCCTCGCTGCGGCAGGTTTACAGTAGCCGCCTGTCTGAGGGAGTGAACCATGACCTACCGCCACCGCGTTGCCACCGTTTTTCTGTTCGGCTTTTTTCTCGATTTGATCAATATGTTTATCGCCAGCATCGCCTTTCCGGCAATCAGCCGCGCGCTGGCGGTTTCCGTCTCGCAACTGGCGTGGGTCAGTAATGCCTATATTCTCGGTCTGACGGTCGTTGTGCCGTTCAGCGCCTGGCTCAGCGAGCGCTGGGGGGCGAAAGGGCTGTTTTTACTCTCGCTGGTGCTGTTCAGCCTCGGCGCGCTGGCGGCAGGGCTTGCCAACAGCCTGAGCGAACTGATTTTATGGCGGACGCTGCAGGGGATGGGCGGCGGGCTGTTAATCCCCCTCGGCCAGGCGCTGACGTGGCCGCTGTTTCAGCCGCATGAGCGGGCGAAGCTGTCGGCGGCGGTGATGCTGGTCGGCCTGCTGGCCCCCGCCTGCTCGCCGGCGATCGGCGGCCTGTTAGTCGAGGCGTTCAGTTGGCGCTGGGTCTTTAACGCCAGCCTGCCTGTCGCTCTGCTAACCTTTGTGCTGGCGGTGCGATGGCTGAACGACACCCCCGGTCCGGTTCGCCCGACTCGCTTTCTTCCACTGTCGCTGCTGGCCGATCCCCTGCTGCGCTTCGCGATGCTGATCTACCTCTGCGTGCCGGGAATGTTTATTGGCGTCAACGTGGTGGGGATGTTCTACCTGCAACGCGTCACCGGGATGGCGCCGGGGGCAATCGGTGCCCTGATGGTGCCCTGGTCGCTGGCCTCGTTTGCCGCCATCACTTTTACCGGCAGATATTTCAACCGCTTCGGGCCCCGGCCGCTGGTCGTCATCGGCTGCCTGCTTCAGGCGATGGGGATCATGCTGCTGCTGAAGATCGATGCGGACAGCCCGCTGGCGCTGTTGATTCTGGCCTTTACGCTGATGGGCGGCGGAGGCAGCTTATGCAGCAGCACCGCGCAAAGCAGCGCTTTCCTGCATACGCCTGCCGAAGAGATGCCTGACGCCAGCGCGCTATGGAATCTTAACCGCCAGCTCAGCTTCTTTGCCGGCAGCGCCCTGCTCGCCCTGCTGCTGAGGGTATTCCCGCCGGCCTACGCCTGGCAGGGGGTATTTATCAGCGCCGCCGTCATTACCCTGTTGCCGCTGCTGTTTTGCCTGCGGCTGAATAATCGGGCGATTATCCATCGCCTGCACACCACTCTGGAGAAGTCATGAATCCTTATCTGCAGGAAGTCCTCGATGCCCATGTCCTTATCGAACGCTGGTTAAGCCATGGCGAAGGAAGCGCTGAGGCGCTGATGAAGCGTTTTGCCGCCGATTTTACCATGATCCCCTTGAGCGGTGAGAAGATGGACTACCCAACGGTGAGCCGTTTTTTCCACCACGCCGGCGGCAGCCGTCCGGGGTTAGATATCGTAGTGGATCAGATGGAAATCATCAGCGAGTGGCACGACGGCGCCGCAGTGCTATATCGTGAAAGCCAAACGCTGGCGGATAGCAGCCAGAACGTTCGCTGGTCGACGGCGATTTTTCAGCACGCGGAAGGGAAAATTGTCTGGCGCCATCTGCAGGAAACCCGCCTCGGCTAGCCCAAAGAAAAAGGCCCCGACTTTCGAGGGGGCCTTTTTGACAGAAAACGTCTTATTCGCGGAAGAGCGCTTCGATATTCAGCCCCTGTCCCTGCAGAATTTCCCGCAGGCGACGCAGACCTTCTACCTGGATCTGCCGCACGCGTTCGCGGGTCAGGCCAATTTCACGGCCCACATCCTCCAGCGTGGCAGCTTCATAACCCAGCAGACCAAAACGACGTGCCAGAACTTCACGCTGCTTGGCGTTCAGTTCGAACAGCCATTTGACGATACTTTGCTTCATATCATCGTCCTGCGTGGTGTCTTCCGGGCCGTTCTCTTTCTCATCGGCCAGAATATCCAGCAGCGCTTTTTCTGAATCGCCACCCAGCGGAGTATCCACGGAGGTGATGCGCTCGTTCAGACGCAGCATACGGCTGACGTCATCGACCGGTTTGTCCAGCTGTTCGGCGATCTCTTCCGCGCTAGGCTCGTGGTCCAGCTTATGGGACAACTCGCGCGCGGTACGCAGATAGACGTTCAGCTCTTTAACAATATGGATCGGCAAACGGATCGTACGGGTTTGGTTCATGATCGCCCGTTCAATAGTCTGGCGGATCCACCAGGTCGCGTAGGTCGAAAAACGGAACCCACGTTCCGGGTCAAACTTCTCAACGGCGCGGATCAGGCCGAGGTTACCTTCTTCAATCAGATCCAGCAGCGCCAGACCACGATTGCTGTAACGACGGGCAATCTTCACCACCAGACGCAGGTTACTTTCAATCATGCGACGGCGTGAAGCGACATCACCACGCAGTGCGCGACGCGCGAAATAGACTTCCTCTTCCGCGGTCAGCAGTGGGGAATAACCAATCTCTCCAAGATAAAGCTGAGTGGCGTCAAGTACGCGCTGGGTTGCGCCTTGCGACAGCAGCTCTTCCTCAGCCAGATCGCTATCACTGGGTTCCTCTTCTACTAAGGCTTTCTCGTCGAAAACCTCAATTCCGTTCTCATCAAATTCCGCGTCTTCATTTAAATCATGAACTTTCAGCGTATTCTGACTCATAAAGGTGGCTCCTACCCGTGATCCCTGAGCAAAGCACCTTCCACGGCACATCAACAAACGACGCCTGGACGATTTCCCCTGCCCTCTCTGCGAGAGGAACGTAGACACCGCCCTGGCGCCTGTTAGCTGATGCTTCGCTTATCCGTACTTTGCCAAATTATCGCTGCGGTAAGTACTGCAGCGGGTTGACGGATTTCCCCTTGTAACGAATTTCAAAATGTAATCTTGTTGAGCTGGTTCCGGTGCTACCCATGGTAGCGATTTTCTGCCCCGCTTTGACTTCCTGTTGCTCCCGAACCAGCATGGTATCGTTATGAGCGTAGGCACTCAGGTAATCATCGTTGTGTTTGATGATAATAAGATTACCGTAGCCGCGCAGTGCGTTACCGGCATAGACGACGCGCCCATCGGCGGTCGCGACAATAGCCTGTCCCTTACTGCCTGCAATATCGATACCTTTATTGCCGCCTTCCGCGCCGCTAAAGTTCTCGATAACCTTGCCATCAGTCGGCCAGCGCCATGCTGAGATCGGCGAACTGGTTGACGTACTGCTTGCAGTCGGCTGGGTTGTGCTCACCGTTGTTGGTGCCGTCACCGGCGCGACAACCGTTGTGGTTGTAGTCGCTGGTTTATTATTAGGCAACATCTTGGTAGCACTCTGTTCACCTGAAGATTCAGAATACGTAATAGTCGGTTGTGAAGCAACCACCGCGGTCGATTTTTGTGCAGAAGTTGTGCTGGTCGTCGCACCGCCGCTCGCTCTTGCGCTGGCCTGAGAAACGGCGTTTTCGCCGGTGATCGGCTGGCCTGAGGCGTTACCGACCTGCAGTACCTGCCCCACGTTCAGCGCGTACGGGGCCGGGATATTGTTGCGTTGCGCCAGGTCGCGGAAATCGTTGCCGGTGACCCAGGCGATATAGAATAGCGTGTCGCCGCGTTTTACCGTATAGGTACTGCCGCCGGTATAGCTACCTTTCGGAATATCGCCATATTTGCGGTTGTAAACGATCCGGCCATTTACCGTCTGTACCGGCTCCTGCGCCACCGGCGCCGGCTGCGGCTGAATGGTCTGGGTCTGCATCGGCTGAATCGGCTGCGCCTGAGGAGCGGACTTGACGCCGGAGGGTGGCGGCGTAATCAGCATGCCGGAGTTGGTGCTGGAAGAGGCGGCGCCGCCGGCAGAGCTAACCGGCGCAGGCGGATTATTGGTGTTGGTACACCCGGCCAGCCAGAGTGAAACCAGTGAAAGAGCCGCAATACGGCTGACGGTAAATTTGGTGCTTCCCGCGCTCATTTATCCCCCAGGAATATGTTAACTGCCAATATCTTGCTTACCGGGCGGCGCCCGGCCAGGACACTGAAAAATGTGTCCACCCTACGCCTAAAGTCAGGCAAAAAAAACCTGGAATAATCCGGGTCTCAGGCCAGCTCCCCCTTCACCAGGGGAACAAAGCGAACGGCCTCGACGGTATCAATGATAAATTCGTTGCCCCGACGACGGATCCGTTTGAGAAACTGATGCTCTTCGCCGACCGGCAGCACCAGCACGCCGTCATCATCCAGCTGCGCCAGCAGCGCGGTCGGTATTTCCGGCGGCGCCGCCGTCACAATAATGGCATCAAACGGCGCCCGCGCCTGCCAACCTTGCCACCCATCGCCATGACGGGTTGAAACATTATGTAAATCAAGTTGTTTCAGGCGACGACGCGCCTGCCACTGTAAACTCTTAATTCGCTCTACCGAGCATACGTGATGCACCAGATGCGCCAGGATGGCCGTCTGGTAGCCGGAACCGGTGCCGATCTCCAGCACCCGCGACTCCGGCGTCAGCGTCAGCAGCTCGGTCATCCGCGCCACCATATACGGCTGGGAGATGGTCTGCCCCTGGCCAATCGGCAGCGCGGTGTTTTCCCACGCTTTATGTTCAAAGGCTTCATCAACAAACTTTTCGCGCGGGACCAGCGCGATCGCCTCGAGGACACGTTCATCGACGATGCCCTGCGTGCGCAGTTGATTCAACAAACTTTCAACACGTTTACTTACCATTGCCTGTCAACCCCGACACGTTCCAGCCAATCGGTGACCACCTCATGCGCCTGATGGGCGGTTAAATCGACGTGCAATGGCGTCACGGAAACATAGCCTTCATCCACTGCCGCAAAATCGGTGCCCGGCCCGGCATCGCGCTTATCGCCCGGCGGACCAATCCAGTACAGGGTGTTGCCGCGCGGATCTTTTTGCGGGATCACCTGGTCGGCCGGATGGCGGTTGCCGCAGCGGGTCACGCGAATGCCCTTGATTTGATCAAGCGGGAGATCCGGTACGTTGATGTTAAGGATCCGCCCGGTACGCAGCGGCTCGCGGCTTAGGGCGCGCAGAATGGTGCAGGTTACCGCCGCGGCGGTATCGTAATGCTGATAGCCGTTCAGCGACACGGCCAGCGCGGGGAACCCCAGATGACGGCCTTCCATCGCCGCGGCCACGGTGCCGGAATAGATGACGTCGTCACCCAGGTTGGGGCCGGCATTAATGCCGGAAACCACGATGTCCGGACGCGGGCGCATCAGCGCGTTCACGCCGAGATAGACACAGTCGGTCGGGGTGCCCATCTGGACGGCGATGTCGCCATTTTCAAAGGTAAACGTACGCAGGGACGATTCCAGCGTCAGCGAATTTGAGGCCCCGCTGCGGTTACGATCGGGTGCAACCACCTGGACCTCGGCAAACTCCCTTAAGGCCTTCGCCAGGGTCTGTATCCCCGGCGCATGGATCCCGTCATCGTTACTCAGCAATATTCGCATAGTCACCCGTTGTATTGATAAGCTCCCTGACCACGCTGGTGGCGAAGCTGCCCGCCGGCAGCCAGAAACGCAGTTCAACGGTTACGTCATCCCACCAGTTCCAGCTGAGCTGCTGTGGATAGAGAAGCATCGCCCGGCGCGCCGCCTCGACTTTCTCCCGTACCAGCAGCGCCTGCAACGCGGTTTCCTCGGCGATCGCGGCCTGCTCGAAAGCCAGGGCGTCGCGCTGGCTTCCCCAGTCGCCGCTGCCCGGCAGCGTGGCCGTAATCATCAGTTCGCGGTTATGCACCCGCGCCTGCGAAACCTCGAGTTCTTCCGGTGTGACGACAAACCAGCTCCCGCGCCCCGCTAATTGTAGCGCATCGCCATCAACGACCTGATTAAATTCCGTTTTTTTTAATCTAATACTCACTTGCTGATTAAACAACGCACTGCGGGCTGCCGACAACCAAAAACTGCGCTTATTGCGATCGCGCACTGGCGCGCCGCTCTCCGCCCAGCGCAGGGCACCCTGCAGGTTACTGCCGCCAATGCCAAAGCGCTGCGCGCCGAAATAGTTCGGCACTCCCCGTTCAGCGATGGCCTGCAGACGCGTCTCCACGTCCTGGCGATCGCTAATCTCGCGCAGGATCACGGTAAACTGGTTGCCTTTCAGCGCGCCTAAACGCAGCTTACGCTTATGGCGAGCATATTCCAGTACCTGGCAGCCCTCGAGCTGAAATTTGCTCAGGTCCGGCATCTCTTTGCCGGGCACCCGGGCGCACAGCCACTGCTCGGTGACCGCGTGCTTATCCTTTTGCCCGGCGAAGCTCACTTCACGGGCGTGGATCTTAAGGAATTTTGCCAGCGCGTCGGCGACAAAGCGCGTATTGCAGCCGTTTTTCAGGATCCGCACCAGCACGTGTTCGCCTTCGCCGTCCGGGGCAAAGCCCAGATCTTCCACCACCAGAAAATCTTCCGGATTGGCTTTCAGCAGCCCACTGCTCTGCGGCTTGCCGTGCAGCCAGGTCAGTTGGTCAAAGGCGATCATTTGTCGGCCTTACGCAGCAGCGCAACCGCTTCGCAGGCGATCCCTTCCCCGCGGCCGGTGAAGCCGAGCTTCTCGGTGGTGGTCGCTTTCACGTTGACGTCGTCCATATGGCAGCCGAGATCCTCAGCGATAAAGACACGCATCTGCGGAATATGCGGCAGCATTTTCGGCGCCTGGGCAATAATCGTGACGTCGACGTTGCCGAGCGTATAGCCCCTGGCCTGAATGCGGCGCCATGCTTCGCGTAGCAGTTCGCGGCTATCGGCGCCTTTAAACGCCGGATCGGTATCGGGGAACAGCTTGCCGATATCGCCCAGCGCCGCGGCGCCAAGCAGCGCGTCGGTCAGCGCATGCAGCGCGACGTCGCCGTCGGAGTGGGCCAGCAGCCCTTTTTCATAAGGAATGCGTACCCCGCCAATGATGATTGGGCCTTCACCGCCAAAAGCGTGTACGTCAAAACCATGTCCAATTCGCATTAAGCTTTCTCCTGGTGTCGGGAACGGGTGAGGTAAAATTCAGCCAGCGCCAGGTCTTCCGGGCGCGTCACTTTAATATTATCCGCGCGTCCGGCGACCAGCTGCGGATGGAAGCCGCAGTACTCCAGCGCCGAAGCTTCATCGGTGATAGTGGCTCCCTCGTTTAGCGCGCGAGTGAGGCAATCCACCAGCAGCTCGCGAGGGAAAAATTGCGGGGTGAGCGCATGCCACAGGTCATTGCGGTCGACGGTATGGGCGATAGCGGTTTTGCCCGGCTCGGCGCGCTTCATGGTGTCGCGCACTGGCGCCGCAAGGATCCCGCCGACGCGGCTGGTTTCGCAGAGCGACAGCAGGCGGCTGAGGTCGTCCTGATGCAGGCAGGGGCGCGCGGCGTCATGCACCAGCACCCACTGCGCCTCTGGCAACGCCTGCAGGCCGGCGAGTACCGAATCGGCGCGCTCAGCGCCGCCATCCACCACGGTAATCTGCGGATGCTGCGCCAGCGGCAGCTGGCTGAAGCGGCGATCGCCGGGGCTGACGGCAATCACCACCCGCTGGACGCGCGCATCCGCCAGCAGCGCGGCGACCGCGTGTTCGAGAATCGTTTTGTTACCGATTGAGAGATATTGTTTCGGGCATTCCGTTTGCATGCGGCGGCCGAAACCGGCTGCCGGCACCACGGCGCAAACGCCCGGAAAAGTGGCTGCCATGTTGTAATCCTGGGCCTGGTTATCGATTGTTCTGCTGTTGCCCCGATGCCTGATTGCGTTTAGACGCATCCGGTACCAGACGATAGAAGGTTTCGCCCGGGCGGGTCATGCTGAGTTCATTGCGCGCACGCTCCTCAATCGCTTCCTGCCCGCCGTTGAGGTCGTCAATTTCGGCAAAGAGCTGATCGTTGCGTGCTTTTAATTTGGCGTTAGTCGCCTGCTGGGCGGTGACGTCGTCGTTAACCCGCGTGTAGTCATGCAGGCCGTTTTTACCGAACCACAGCGAATACTGTAGCCAGACCAGCAAAGCTAATAATAGCAGCGTTAGTTTACCCATCCTGCCCCCTGAAAAACGGCATCATCATCCCAAAACTCGCCCGGGTACGCTACCGGGGCGCGCGGACGATGCCGCGTAACGCGGGGACTGTACCATATTTTTGCTGTCGATACCCATGCTTGATTCATACCAGCAACGGGTTATCCCAACAGCCAGAGGAAGAGTAGCGCAAACATCAGCCCAACGGTCAGGATGGTCGCGCTGACGCTATAGAGCAGTTTGCCATTGAGCAGAGAGTGCAGCGCAATACCGACCACCACCGCCACCGGCATCAACGCAAGGAAGAATGGCCAGGTGTAGAGGAGAAAGAAGAGTGTATTACTACCATAGAGAAGGAAGGGAATACCCAGCGCCAGCAGCCACGAAATAAAGCCCACGGCAGCGCCCGACAAAGACCAGGTGGTCTCGTCGCCGATCGCCGGAGGCGGTTCTGAACGAATAATACTGAGGTTCTGGGTATTGCGCATATCGAATCCTGTAGACCGGGCAACCGGCACCCCTCGATGCCGCTGCCGTTTCAGGATCTGATAATATCGCTCTGTTGCAGCAGGTCTAATAGTTGGTGCACCAAATTTGTTACCAATTGTTCACCATCCAGATGAATTTCCGCCTTTTCCGGTGCCTCATAGACCGAGTCTATACCGGTGAAATTGCGTAATTCCCCTGCCCGCGCTTTCTTATACAATCCTTTCGGATCCCGCGCCTCGCAGATGGCCAGCGGGGTATCGACGAACACTTCGATAAAGCGTCCTTCCCCGAGGCGCTCGCGCACCATCTGCCGTTCCGCACGGTGCGGAGATATAAATGCCGTCAATACCACCAGCCCGGCATCGACCATCAGCCTGGCCACTTCGCCGACGCGGCGAATGTTCTCTTTGCGATCCTCATCGCTGAATCCCAGGTCGCTGCACAGGCCATGGCGCACGTTATCGCCGTCCAGCAGATAGGTGCTGACGCCGCGCTCATGCAGGGCCTCCTCCAGCGCCCCGGCGACGGTGGATTTACCCGACCCCGAAAGGCCGGTAAACCACAGCACCACGCCGCGATGGCCGTGATGCTGTTCCCGCTGCTGTTGGGTCACAGGGTGGGCATGCCAGACGACGTTTTCGTCATGCTGGGCCATTATTTGCCTCCCAGCAGGTCGCGGGCGTCCCAGTGCGGGAAATGTTTACGGATCAGCTGGTTCAGCTCCAGCTCGAAGGCGCTGTACTGTGATGCCGAAGTCGATGCCTGCAGGTGCGGCTCGTTGACCATCCCGGCGCCGACGGTGACGTTGGTCAGGCGATCGATAAAGATAAGCCCGCCGGTCACCGGGTTTTGCTGATACGGATCCAGCACTAAAGGTTCGTCAAAGGTCAGCTCCACCAGGCCGATGCCGTTCAGCGGCAGAGACTCGACTTCACGCTGGGTCAGGTTGTTAATATCGACCTGGTAGCGGATAGCGTCGACGCGAGCGCGAGTCTTCTTGCCGGCGATTTTGATGTCGTAGCTCTGGCCCGGGGTCAGCGGCTGTTCGGCCATCCACACCACGTCGATGCTGGCGCTCTGTACCGCCGGCAGCGAGGCTTGCGCGTCAACCAGCAGGTCGCCGCGACTGATGTCGATTTCATCTTTCAGCACAAGGGTAATGGCTTCGCCGGCGGCGGCTTCCTGCAGGTCGCCGTCGAAGGTGACGATACGCGCCACGCTCGATTCGACGCCCGACGGCAGCACCTTCAGACGCTGGCCAACCTGCACGGTACCGGAGGCGACCGTGCCGGAGAAGCCGCGGAAATCAAGGTTCGGACGGTTAACATACTGCACCGGGAAGCGCAGCGGCTGGCTCTCGACCACCCGCTGGATCTCCACGGTTTCGAGGACTTCCAGCAGCGTCGGGCCACTGTACCACGGCATATTCGCGCTCTGGCTGGCGACATTATCGCCTTCCAGCGCCGACAACGGCACAAAGCGGATATCAAGGTTGCCCGGCAGCTGCTCGGCAAAGGTCAGATAATCTTCCCGGATCTCGTTGAAGCGCGCTTCGCTAAACTCGACGAGATCCATTTTGTTGATCGCCACTACCAGGTGTTTAATGCCCAGCAGCGTCGAGATGAAGCTGTGACGGCGAGTCTGGTCGAGCACGCCCTTGCGCGCATCGATCAGCAGGATCGCCAGGTCGCAGGTGGACGCCCCGGTGGCCATATTGCGCGTGTACTGCTCGTGCCCCGGGGTGTCGGCGATGATAAATTTGCGTTTTTCGGTTGAGAAGTAGCGATAGGCCACGTCGATGGTGATGCCCTGCTCGCGCTCGGCCTGCAGGCCGTCCACCAGCAGCGCCAGGTCCAGCTTTTCGCCCTGGGTGCCGTGACGCTTGCTGTCGTTGTGCAGCGAAGAGAGCTGGTCTTCATAGATCTGGCGCGTATCGTGCAGCAGGCGGCCAATTAAGGTGCTTTTGCCGTCATCGACGCTGCCGCAGGTCAAAAAACGCAGCAGGCTCTTGTGCTGTTGCGCGTGCAGGTAAGCTTCTACGCCGCCTTCGTTGGCAATTTGTTGGGCAATGGTCGTGTTCATGGCGGCTCCTTAGAAATACCCCTGACGTTTCTTCAGCTCCATCGAGCCGGCCTGGTCGCGGTCAATGACGCGCCCCTGACGTTCGCTGGTGGTCGATACCAGCATCTCTTCAATAATTTCGGGTAGCGTCTGCGCTTCAGACTCCACCGCGCCGGTCAGCGGCCAGCAGCCGAGGGTACGGAAACGCACCATTCGTTTTTCAATCACCTCGCCCGGCTGCAGATCGATACGGTCGTCATCGATCATCATCAGCATACCGTCGCGCTCCAGCACCGGACGCTCAGCGGCCAGATACAGCGGCACGATTTCAATATTTTCCAGATAGATGTACTGCCAGATATCCAGCTCGGTCCAGTTGGAGAGCGGGAAGACGCGGATGCTTTCGCCTTTGTTAATCTGGCCGTTGTAGTTGTGCCACAGCTCCGGACGCTGATTTTTCGGGTCCCAGCGGTGGAAGCGGTCGCGGAAGGAGTAGATGCGCTCTTTCGCGCGGGATTTCTCTTCGTCGCGACGCGCGCCGCCGAACGCGGCGTCAAAGCCGTATTTGTTCAGCGCCTGCTTCAGCCCTTCGGTTTTCATGATATCGGTATGCTTGGCGCTGCCGTGGACAAACGGGTTGATGCCCATCGCCACCCCTTCCGGGTTTTTATGCACCAGCAGTTCACAGCCGTAGGCTTTAGCGGTCCGGTCGCGGAACTCATACATCTCACGGAATTTCCAGCCGGTATCGACGTGCAGCAGCGGGAACGGCAGGGTTCCCGGATAAAACGCTTTGCGCGCCAGATGCAGCATTACGCTGGAATCTTTCCCGATGGAGTACATCATTACCGGGTTAGAAAATTCGGCGGCCACCTCACGAATAATATGGATGCTTTCCGCCTCCAGTTGCCGCAGGTGAGTGAGTCGTTTTTGGTCCATAACCGTTCCTTAAGCCAGATTGACCACCGAAGCGTTAAACCCCTCGGCGGATGATGTATGTTGAAACCAGGCGAGCTGCTGATGCAGCTGCACCACTTCGCCTACCACCAGCAGGGAGGGCATCGGGGCGTCTTTCGCCAGGTGTTCGAGTTGTTGCAATGTGCCGGTTATCGTCTGCTGATCGTCACGGGTGCCGCGGGAAATCACCGCCACCGGCGTGTCGCTGTCGCGACCGTGGGCGATCAGCTGGGCGCTGATTTCCGCCGCCTTCATGGTGCCCATGTAGATCGCCAGCGTTTGTTGGCTCTTCGCCAGCAGCGACCAGTCGAAGGGGGCGCTGTCCGGCTTATAGTGGCCGGTGACAAAGACGGCGCTTTGCGCATAATCGCGATGGGTCAGCGGAATACCGGCGTAGGCTGTCGCTCCGGCGGCGGCGGTGACGCCCGGCACCACCTGGAACGGGATCCCCGCCTCGGCGGCAGCCTGCAGCTCTTCTGCGCCGCGGCCAAAAATAAACGGATCGCCGCCCTTCAGACGCACGACGGTTTTCCCCGCCTTCGCCGCCTCCACCAGCAGCTGATTGGTTTCATGCTGCGGCACCGAATGCTCGCCGGCGCGTTTGCCGACGCAAATAAGTTCGGCATCGCGGCGCACCAGCTCGAGAACCGGCTGAGTCACCAGATGGTCGTGGAAAACCACGTCCGCCTGCTGGATCGCCTGCAGACCGCGAAGGGTCAGCAGCCCGGCATCGCCCGGTCCGGCGCCGACCAGAATAATTTCTCCCGTCTCGCGTTCGGGCTTATCCAGCTCATCCTGCAGCGCTTTTTCCGCCTCCGCAGAGTTGCCCGCCACCATCAGGCTGGCGAAGCGGCCGGTAAAGACGCGCTCCCAGAAGCGGCGACGCGCTTCGGTGGTCGTCAGGCGGGTTTTCAGATGGTTGCGCCAGTAGCTTGCTGATTCCGCCAGCCGACCGAGATTCGTCGGCAGCAGCGCTTCGATTTTTTCACGCAGAATGCGCGACAGCACCGGCGCTTTACCGCTGGAGGAGATCGCCACCAGCAGCGGCGAACGGTCGACGATAGAAGGGAAAACAAACGAGCACAGCGCCTGGTTATCCACCACGTTGACCAACCGGTAGCGCGCGTTAGCTGCCGCAAACACCCGCTGGTTAAGCGCCTCATCCTCGGTGGCCGCAATCACCAGAAAGACATCATCCACCAGCGAGTCGCTGAATGCCGTCGCCCGCCAGCTGAGTGCCTGGCGCGCAGCCAGATCGGCCAGCGCCGGTGACAGCGTTTCAGCGACCACCTGCACCTGCGCCTGGGCGCGCAGCAGGAACTTGATCTTACGTTCAGCAATCTCGCCGCCGCCGATCACCAGCACGGGCCTTTGTTTCAGTTCGGCAAAAAGGGGCAAGTAATCCACGGTGCAACAACTCTCTTACATTCAGCGATACTGCGACTATAGGGTGCGCCTTAGAGCAAATGAAATTACGAAATGGAATGAGTTGTGACACAAAGGAATAACGCGGCGGAAATACAAATATCAAAAAGTGCTTAACGCGCTATTTTTCCGCTATTTAAGAGCAATTGAAATTGTTTAACCGCGGTCACAGTTTCATACTGTACGCGTCAAATTGTCTTGTTCGTGTAAGGACCCCTTATGTTTTCCGCGTTGTGCCGCCGTCTGCTTCCGCTGGCGCTCGGCACCGGTTTTGTTTTTGCCGCCGCCCCCGCATTCAGCGCGCTGGGCGACACCGCCAGTAGCCAGGCCCGCCATATCGCCACCGTCTTCCCGGGACGAATGACCGGAACGCCGCCGGAAATGCTCTCAGCTGACTATCTGCGCCAGCAGTTCGCCCTGATGGGGTATCAGAGCGACGTGCGAAGCTTCAATACCCGCTATATCTATACCGACAGCAATCAGCGTAAGAACTGGCATAACGCCACCGGCAGTACGGTGATCGCCGCCCATGAAGGTAAAGTGCGCCAGCAGATTATTATCATGGCACACCTCGACACCTATGCGCCGCAGAGCGATAAAGACGTGGAGAACAACCTCGGCGGCCTGACGCTGCAGGGCATCGACGACAACGCGATGGGACTTGGCGTATTGCTGGAGCTGGCGGAGCATTTAAAGAACGTCCCTACCCGCTATGGCATCCGCTTTATCGCCACCAGCGGTGAAGAGGAAGGCCGTCTCGGCGCGCAAAACCTGCTGCAGCGGATGAGCGAAGCGGAAAAGAAAAATACCCTGCTGGTGATCAATCTCGATAATCTGGTGGTGGGCGATAAGCTTTATTTCAACAGCGGCCGCAGCACGCCGGCCTCGGTGCGCAAGCTGACCCGCGATCGCGCGCTGGCTATCGCTCGCAGCAAGGGCATCGCCGCCTACACCAACCCGGGACTCAATCCGGCTTATCCGAAAGGCACCAGCTGCTGCAATGACGCCAGCGTCTTCGACAACGCCGGGATCCCGGTGCTGTCGGTCGAGGCGACTAACTGGTCACTCGGCAAAAAAGATGGCTATCAGCAGCGGAGCAAATCGGCCAGTTTCCCGCAGGGAACCAGTTGGCATGACGTCCAGCTGGATAATCAGCAGTATATCGACCACGCGCTGCCCGGGCGCATCGAACACCGCGGACGCGAGGTAGTGAAAGTCATGCTGCCGCTGGTGAAAGAGCTGGCGAAGGTGGAGAAGAAAAGCTAATACGCACAAAAGAACGCGCGGTATCGCCCGCGTGTTCTTTTTGAATTATCACTCAGAGGAAGAGCTAACAGCTTAACCCTCGTGCAATCCGCACTCGCGTTTAAGCCCGAAGAACCGGGTCTCTTCTTCTGCCATGCCCGGCTCCCATTTGCGGGTGGTGTGGGTATCGCCTACCGAGAGATAGCCCTGATCCCACAGCGGATGGTACTTCAGCCCGTGCTTCTGCAGGTACTGATACACCGTGCGGTTATCCCAGTCGATAATCGGTAGCACCTTGAACACCCCGCGCTGGACCGCCAGCACCGGAAGCGTAGCCCGGCTGCCCGACTGCTCGCGGCGCAGACCGGCAAACCACGTCTGCGCGTTGAGCTCTTTCAGCGCCCGGTTCATCGGCTCAACCTTGTTGATCTCATTGTATTTCTCAATGCCCTCAACGCCCTGCTCCCACAGCTTGCCGTAGCGCGCCTCCTGCCAGGCTGCGCTTTCAGCCGCGCGGTAGACCTTCAGGTTCAGCTTGAGCTTGTCCGTCAGCTCGTCAATAAACTGATAGGTTTCCGGGAACAGGTAGCCGGTATCGGTGAGGATCACCGGAATATCCGGGCGGATCTGATTCACCAGATGCAAACTGACTGCCGCCTGAATGCCAAAGCTCGACGACAGCACATAGTTTCCCGGCAGATTTTCCAGCGCCCACGCCACACGCCCTTCGGCGTCAAGCTTTTCCAGTTGGGCGTTGGTTTCCGCGAGTGCCAGAATGCGTTCCACTTTCGGCAATGCATTAAGCGCGTTTAGATCGAGTACGGACATATGAACCTCGTTTGCCTGTTTTGCCGGACGACACTGCGTTCGTCCGGCCTACGGGTTTCGCTGGCCCGGATCGCTACGCGCCACCGGGCACCAGGATGTTATTCCCAGAAATCGCGGGCTGGGTCGAGCACCGGGCGAATGATGCCCGCACGCACCGTAAAATCGCCGAAGCCTTCACCCGCTTCGCGCTCTTTCGCCCAGCGCCCTACCAGTTCGTCTAGCGAGTCGAGAATTTCCGACTCGGTAATATTCTCCCGGTACATCCGCGGGATGCGGGTGCCGTTGCGGTTACCGCCGATGTGCAGGTTATAGCGGCCCGGCGCTTTGCCCACCAGTCCCACTTCCGCCAGCATCGCGCGGCCGCAGCCGTTCGGGCAGCCGGTGACGCGGGTGACGATATGCTCATCGCTCACGCCGTGCTTGCTCATCACCCCTTCCACCTTGTCGATAAACGACGGCAGGAAACGCTCGGCTTCCGCCATCGCCAGCGGACAGGTCGGGAAGGAGACGCAGGCCATCGAGTTTTCGCGCTGCGGGGTGACGGCATTCATCAGACCATGATCCCGCGCGAGCTTCTCGATCCGCGCCTTCTGATCTTCCGGTACGCTGGCGACAATCAGGTTCTGGTTAGCGGTGATGCGGAATTCGCCTTGATGGACCTTAGCAATCTCCAGCAGGCCAGTCTTCAGCGGACGACCCGGATAATCGAGAATGCGGCCGTTTTCAATAAACAGCGTCAGGTGCCACTTATCATCAATCCCCTTCACCCAGCCGATGCGATCGCCGCGGCCGGTAAATTCGTACGGGCGGATCGGCTCAAACTTAATGCCTGCCCGGCGCTCCACTTCCGCTTTGAAGGTTTCGACACCGACGCGCTCAAGGGTGTACTTGGTTTTCGCATTCTTACGGTCGGTACGGTTGCCCCAGTCGCGCTGGGTGGTCACAACCGCTTCCGCCACCGCCAGAGTATGCTCCAGCGGCAGATAACCGAATTCGCTCGCCGTGCGGGCGTAGGTTTTTTTGTTACCATGTTCGATAGAGAGACCGCCGCCCACCAGCAGGTTAAAGCCCACCAGCTTGCCGTTTTCGGCGATCGCCACGAAGTTCATGTCGTTGGCGTGCAGATCGATATCGTTCTGCGGCGGGATCACCACCGTGGTTTTAAACTTACGCGGCAGATAGGTCTGGCCGAGGATCGGCTCTTCGTCGGTAGTGGCGACCTTTTTCTGATCCAGCCAGATCTCGGCATAAGCGCGGGTACGCGGCAGCAGATGCTCGGAGATCTTTTTCGCCCACTCGTAGGCCTCAGCGTGCAGCTGCGACTCGTAGGGGTTGGAGGTGCACAGCACGTTACGGTTCATATCGTTGGCGGTGGCCAGCGCGTCCAGCCCCACCGAGTGCAGCATCTGATGCACCGGCTTGACGTTCTTTTTCAGAATGCCGTGGAACTGAAAGGTCTGCCGGTTGGTCAGGCGAATACTGCCGTAAATGGTGTTCTCAGCGGCAAACTTATCGATCGCCTTCCACTGGGTGGTGGTGATCACCCCGCCCGGCAGACGGCAGCGGAGCAGCATCGCATGACGCGGCTCCAGCTTCTGGGCGGCGCGCTCCGCGCGGATATCGCGATCGTCCTGCTGGTACATGCCGTGGAAACGGATCAGCAGGAAGTTATCGCCTTTAAAACCGCCGGTCAGACCGTCGTTTAAATCTTCCGCAATGGTGCCGCGCAGGTAGTTGCTCTCAAGCTTCATGCGCTCGGCATCGCTCAGTTTACCTTCGACCACTAAAGGCCCCGGATGTTTTTCGCTCATTAGTAGACATCTCGCTGATAACGGCGCTCAACGCGCAGCTCACTTAAAAATTCGTCCGCCGCTTCGGCGTCCATCGCGCCGTATTCGGCAATCACTTCCAGTAAGGTGTTTTCCACGTCCTTCGCCATACGATTGGCGTCGCCGCAGACATAAATGTGGGCGCCGTCATTGATCCAGCGCCACAGCTCGGCCCCCTGCTCGCGCAGTTTGTCCTGCACATAGATTTTTTGTTGTTGATCGCGGGACCAGGCCAGATCGATACGGGTCAGCAGACCTTCCTTCACATAGCTCTGCCACTCCACCTGATAGAGGAAATCTTCGGTGAAGTGCGGGTTGCCGAAGAACAACCAGTTCTTGCCTTGCGCTCCGTCCGCAGCGCGCTGCTGCATAAAGGCGCGGAACGGCGCAATACCGGTGCCCGGGCCAATCATGATCACCGGGGTCTCCGGGTTGGCTGGCAGACGGAAGTTGTCGTTGTGTTCGATAAAGACACGGACTTCGCCATCCTCTTCCACGCGGTCGGCGAGGAAGCTGGAGGCGCCGCCAGCCCGGGCGCGGCCTTCAATTTCATAGCGCACCACGCCCACGGTGACATGCACCTCGCTCTCCACTTCCGCCTGTGAGGAAGCAATAGAATACAGGCGCGGCGTCAGCGGACGCAGCAGACCGATTAACGCCTCAGCGTCCAGCTGCGCCGGAGAGAAACGGACCATATCGACGATCGGCGTCGCGGCGGCATACTGCTGCAACTGAGCTTTGTCGCCCACCAGCGGCAGCAGCGATTCGCTGCGCGTCAGGGTGGCGTAGTTTTCAACGATAGTCGCGGTGTTAACCGTCAGCTCAAAATGCCACTGCAGGGCTTCCGACAGCGGCAGAGTTTTACCCTCAACGGTCACCGGCTCGTCGCCTTTCAGCCACAGCAGCTCCACCAGCTCTTTCACCAGCTGAGGATCGTTCTGGTACCAGACGCCCAGGGCGTCGCCCGGCTGATAGCGCAGACCGGAATCACCGAGGTCTATTTCGATATGGCGCACATCTTTTTCTGAATTGCGGCCGGTGATTTTCTGATTGACCGACAGGGTCGCCGTCAGGGGCGCTTCTTTGGTATATGGGCTGGTGTGAATATCGTTCACCGCGCCGCTGGTGGCCAGCTGAGCGGGCGCAGCGACCGGCGCACGAGCCTTCAGCGCCTCAACCACGCGCGCGCGCCATTCAGCGGCCGCGGCCTGATATTCAACGTCGGCATCAACGCGATCGAGCAGACGTTCCGCGCCGAGCTCGGCCAGCTTGTTGTCGAAATCTTTGCCGGACTGACAGAAAAATTCATAAGAGGTATCGCCGAGACCAAAGACGGCGAACGCGGTCCCGTCCAGCTTCGGCGCTTTCTTAGAGAACAGGAACTTATGCAATGCGACCGCTTCTTCCGGCGGCTCTCCTTCCCCCTGGGTGGACGTCACTACCACCAGCAGTTTTTCCGCAGCAATTTGTTTGAATTTATAATCGCCTGCATTCACCAGCTTCACGTTCAGCTTCGCCGCCAGCAGATCGTCACGCAGCGCTTCGGCGACGCGGCGGGCGTTGCCGGTTTGCGAGGCGGAAATCAGCGTGATCGTCGGTACCTCGGCGGCCGGGGCGGGGGCGGCTACCGCCGCGCCGGACTGCTGATTCAGCACGCCCCAGAAATAGCCAGATACCCAGGCGAGCTGAGTGGGCGTGAAGTCAGTGGTGGCCGCCTGAAGGCGCGCCAGTTGCTCCGGGTTGAGCGGCAGCAAGTTGGAAGGTGGGGCCTGTGTCGTCATGCGTCGTTTGTTCCAGTAAGCAAAGCTGTTATTCGCACCCTGTCAGCGCGACAAAAACAGAAGAGAATAGAAGGTTAACGGCGGGCATAGTAACAATTAAATAAGGGATGGAAATAATAAATAACCAAATGGACTAACCTGTTTTAGTTGTAGTTATTAACAACAAAATCGATTAAATAAGCAATTGAAATATAAGAGATTAAATCAAATAAAGCAGATAAACATGTCCATTTTCTGTTCACGGCCGTTTTAGTTAATGCGAAAAAATGTACTTTCCGGTACCCTACGGCGGTTTTTTTCGTCCTGTTGAGAGTCAATGATGTCCACCACGCTGTTTAAAGATTTCACCTTCGAAGCCGCCCACCACCTGCCGCACGTCCCGGAAGGACACAAATGCGGTCGCCTGCATGGCCACTCCTTTATGGTGCGTCTGGAGATCACCGGTGAAGTCGATCCCCATACCGGGTGGATCATGGATTTTGCCGAGCTGAAGGCCGCCTTTAAGCCGACATACGATCGCCTCGACCACTATTATCTGAACGATATTCCTGGTCTGGAAAACCCCACCAGCGAAGTGCTGGCCAAATGGATCTGGGATGAGATGAAACCGCGGGTGCCGCTGCTCAGCGCCGTGATGGTCAAAGAGACCTGCACCGCCGGCTGCGTCTATCGCGGCGAGTAAGCGAAAAAAAAGCCCGGTCAGTACGCTGCCGGGCTTTTTTATCAGGCAATATTCAGATACTTGTGCGTCTGCATAGACAGGCGCCAGTTGCGGGCGATGCAGGTGTCGATACACAGGCGCGTCGCATCTTCTTTCTGACTGATCGGCTGCAGGGCGATGATCCGCGGTTTGTCATCGCTCAGCGTTTCCAGCAGTTCGTCCAGCGCTTCTATGTCGCGGACGCGCCCTACCGGATGCTTGATCTCATCCGCCCGCTGCAGGGCCTGAGACAGCACGTCATAGCCACCGCGCATGTTGACCTTCGGGGAAACCGTCACCCAGGTATTGGGGCTGCAGCGTACTTCATGGGTGCCGCTGGTTTCAATCTGACAGCTAAAGCCGTTTTGTTCCAGAAGCGAGGTTAACGGCGTTAAATCATGAATGCAGGGCTCACCGCCGGTAATAACCACGTGGCGGGCTGTCCACCCCTGCCGCCCAATAATCGCCAGCAGATCCTCGCTGCTTGCCGGGCCCCACTTGTCGCTCTCTTTGGTTTTCGCCAGGATGCTGAACAACGACACTTCCCGATCGGCCAGCTTGTCCCAGGTATGCTTGGTGTCACACCACGCGCATCCTACCGGGCATCCCTGCAGACGAATAAAGATGGCAGGCACGCCGGTGAAGTAACCCTCGCCTTGCAGGGTCTGGAACATCTCGTTAATCGGGTACTGCATAGTCATCTCTGTTTAGGGTGATAAACGTTCATTATCGCAGATTTCGCTGCCCAGGTCTTGTCCTGCGCTGCGATCGCTTTTTTACCCCTCCGTCAATATCCGTGTCGGGAATAATATTATTGATTAAAAAAGCAATCTTTTCTTTTGGCTTAGTTTATTAGCATGGTAAGAATTAAAATAAATAGCATTCTGACGCGCGGGGGGAAATATGTAACAGAAAATGTTATCCCTGTCATTCAGGATAAAATAAAAGGTCCAAGAACCAAAATAAAAAACCTTAAAATACAGTAATGTACAAACTGATACATGAAAGAGTGAATTATCTGGCCGATCTGCGAGTCCAATTCTATCCCCCGGTAATAATAACCTTAAACTGGTCTTAATAAAGCCCTGATCGGGCCCCTTTTTTATTTAATTGTCGTTTACTTTTGCCCGCCTAGAATCCCGCAGACCAACCATAATGAGATAGCGTTTATGACCACATTATTAATTACCGGCGTTACGGGGTTTCTGGGCGGTGCCGCGTTAGAGAAAATACTCCATCAGGAAACCCGGTTAGATCTGCTGCTGCTGGTACGTGCTGATAGCCCCGAGGCTGGCCTCGAACGGGTTAAAGAGAACATGCGTAAGTTCAACATCGCCGAGGAGAAGCTGGCGATGTTGCGCCAGCAGCATATCCTGCTGGGCGATCTCGCCTCTCCGGAGCATTTTCTTAACGATCCGCGCCTCGATCAGGTCACGCACATCCTCAACTGCGCCGCTGTCGCCTCATTTGGCAGCAACCCGCTTATCTGGAAGGTTAACGTTGAGGGCACGCTGCGCCTGGCGCAACGTATGGCGCAGGTGACGGGTCTGCAGCGCTTTCTGCACGTCGGTACGGCGATGTCATGTTCGCCTGAACCGGATTCACTGGTCGCCGAAAGCTCGGAGTTTCGGGAACGCGCTGAGCACCTGGTGGAATATACCCACTCGAAGTCGACCATCGAGCAGCTAATGCAGCAGCAGTGCCCTACGCTACCGCTGGTAATTGCCCGCCCCTCTATCGTGGTGGGTCATACCCATCACGGCTGCCGGCCTTCCAGCAGTATTTTCTGGGTGTTCAGCATGGGGCTGATGCTGCAGAAATTCATGTGCTCCATGGAGGACCGAATTGACGTTATCCCGGTGGACTACTGCGCCGACGCCCTGCTAATGCTGCTTAACCAGCCTCTGGCTCACGGCGAGGTGGTGCATATCTCTGCTGGCGAAGAGAACAGCGTGAAGTTTGCCGAAATCGACCGGGCGATGGCTCAGGCCCTGGAGCAGGCGCCGGTGGGGGATAAGTACGCCCAGGTGAGCTATGAAACGCTGGTCAAAATGCGTCGTGAACTGAAAGGGATATTTGGGCCATGCAATGAGCGGCTGATGCTGAAAGCCATGCGCTTATACGGCGCATTCGCCACACTGAACGTGCGCTTTAGTAACGACAAACTGCTGAGCATGGGGATGCCAAAACCGCCGCGCTTTACCGATTACATCGACCGCTGCGTGGAAACCACCCGTGGGTTGTCGATCCCTCAGCAAATGGCCGTCGACTTTAAATAATGGCCGCAGGCGTAAAAAAAAATGCCAGCCCGAAGGCTGGCATGATTATTTCACAAGGACAGGATTAAGCCTGGCCTTTGATCTCTTTACGACCGTTGAACGGCGCTTGCTCACCCAGCGCTTCTTCGATACGAATCAGCTGGTTGTATTTAGCAACGCGGTCAGAACGGCTCATAGAACCAGTTTTGATCTGGCCTGCAGCGGTACCAACAGCCAGGTCGGCAATGGTAGCGTCTTCAGTTTCGCCAGAACGGTGAGAGATAACAGCGGTGTAGCCAGCGTCTTTCGCCATCTTGATAGCAGCCAGAGTTTCGGTCAGAGAACCGATCTGGTTGAACTTGATCAGGATGGAGTTAGCGATGCCTTTTTCGATGCCTTCTTTCAGGATCTTGGTGTTGGTTACGAACAGGTCGTCACCAACCAGCTGGATTTTGTCGCCCAGTACTTTAGTCTGGTAAGCGAAACCTTCCCAGTCAGATTCGTCCAGACCATCTTCGATGGAGACGATCGGGTACTGTTTGGTCAGCTCTTCCAGGAAGTGAGTGAACTCTTCAGAGGTGAACGCTTTGTTGCCTTCGCCAGCCAGAACGTATTTACCGTCTTTGTAGAATTCAGACGCCGCGCAGTCCATCGCCAGGGTGATGTCTTTGCCCAGCTCGTAGCCTGCAGCTTTAACCGCTTCAGCGATAACAGCCAGCGCTTCGGCGTTGGAACCCAGGTTCGGCGCGTAGCCGCCTTCGTCACCAACGGCAGTGTTCATGCCTTTGGACTTCAGCACTTTCGCCAGGTGATGGAACACTTCAGAACCCATGCGTACTGCTTCTTTCAGGGTCGGCGCGCCAACCGGCTGAATCATGAATTCCTGGATGTCGACGTTGTTGTCAGCGTGCTCACCGCCGTTGATGATGTTCATCATCGGAACCGGCATGGAGTATTTGCCCGGAGTGCCGTTCAGTTCAGCGATGTGCGCGTACAGCGGCAGGCCTTTGGACGCAGCTGCTGCTTTGGCGTTCGCCAGAGAAACGGCCAGGATAGCGTTCGCACCGAAGTTAGATTTGTTTTCAGTACCGTCCAGGTCGATCATGATCTTGTCGATGCCAGCCTGATCTTTAGCATCTTTGCCCAGGATTGCCTGAGCGATCGGGCCGTTTACCGCAGCAACAGCTTTGGTTACGCCTTTACCCAGGAAACGGGATTTGTCGCCATCGCGCAGTTCCAGCGCTTCGCGGGAACCAGTAGAAGCACCTGACGGAGCAGCTGCCATACCGACGAAACCACCTTCCAGGTGTACTTCGGCTTCAACAGTCGGGTTACCACGGGAGTCGATGATTTCACGACCGATGACTTTAACGATTTTGGACATTAGGTTTTCCTCAGTACAAGTTAAACTAAAACTCCAGACAAACAATGCACCCGGATGGGTGCATTGCCGTTCAAACTCTTTTTACTTCGCCTGGCGTTTCTGGTACTCGCTCGCGGCTTTCACAAAGCCGGCAAACAGCGGGTGTCCATCACGCGGCGTCGAAGTAAACTCCGGGTGGAACTGGCAGGCCACAAACCACGGATGGTTCGGCACTTCGATGATCTCGACCAACTGATCATCCCCGGAACGGCCCGCAACGCGCAGACCGGCAGCTTCAATCGGTTTCAACAACATGTTGTTGACTTCGTAGCGGTGACGATGACGCTCGGTGATGGTCGGCTCGCCGTAAAGCTGGCGTACCAGAGAATCATCACTCAGCTGGCACTGCTGCGCGCCCAGGCGCATGGTGCCGCCCAGATCGCTCTTCTCAGAGCGGACTTCAACGTTGCCATCTTCGTCACGCCATTCGGTAATCAGGGCCACGACCGGGTATTTACAGTCTGGCACAAATTCCGTCGAGTTGGCGTTTTCCATACCCGCTACGTTACGCGCGAACTCAATCAGCGCAACCTGCATACCCAGGCAGATGCCCAGATAAGGAATATTGTTTTCACGCGCATAGCGCGCGGTGGCGATCTTGCCTTCAACGCCGCGGTAGCCGAAGCCGCCCGGGATCAGGATAGCGTCTAAATCCTTGAGGATTTCGACGCCGCGCGTTTCCACATCCTGCGAATCGATCAGCTTGATGTTGACGGTAACGCGATTTTTCAGACCGCCGTGTTTCAGCGCTTCAATCACCGACTTGTAGGCATCCGGCAGTTCAATGTACTTACCGACCATACCGATGGTGACTTCGCCTGCCGGATTAGCTTCTTCATAGATTACCTGTTCCCATTCGGCCAGGTTTGCTTCCGGACAAGTTAAGCTGAATCGTTTACAAATATAATCGTCCAGCCCCTGAGATTTCAACAGGCCCGGAATTTTATAAATGGAATCGACGTCTTTCAGAGAAATCACAGCCTTTTCCGGAACGTTACAGAACAAAGCAATTTTGGCTCGTTCGTTGGCCGGAACCGCGCGATCGGAGCGGCAGATCAGAATATCAGGCTGAATACCGATGGAGAGCAGCTCTTTTACGGAGTGCTGGGTCGGCTTGGTTTTGACTTCGCCCGCGGCGGCCATGTACGGCACCAGAGTCAGGTGCATGAACAGGGTATGCTCGCGGCCGATCTCTACCGCCATCTGACGAATCGCTTCGAGGAACGGCAGGGATTCGATATCGCCTACGGTACCGCCGATTTCCACCAGCACGACGTCATGGCCTTCGCCGCCCGCCAGTACGCGCTCTTTGATAGCGTTGGTGATGTGCGGGATAACCTGAACGGTCGCGCCCAGGTAGTCGCCACGGCGCTCTTTGCGCAGCACGTCGGAGTAGATACGGCCGGTGGTGAAGTTATTGCGGCGCGTCATCTTGGTGCGGATAAAACGCTCATAGTGGCCCAGGTCCAGATCGGTTTCTGCGCCGTCTTCAGTAACGAACACTTCCCCATGCTGGATTGGGCTCATGGTGCCCGGATCGACGTTGATATACGGATCCAGTTTCATGATGGTCACGTTGAGACCACGGGCTTCAAGAATGGCTGCCAGGGAGGCTGCGGCAATGCCTTTACCCAGAGAGGATACGACCCCGCCGGTCACAAAAATATAGTTCGTTGTCATGCTGAACCTGAGAAGTTAGGGTAAAACGATGGAATAACCAGGACGGGAAAGTAGTATACCCGAACATGCGTGACGCCACAAACTTTCATTCTTCCCCTCCCCTTCGTTCTTCAAGTTGCACCTGTGTTGCGACTCGAACAACTCGAAGAGGCAGGCTACATGGTGTTTCAACGACATAACGGAAAGAGAAAATAGACGCTTTTGGCGAAATGTTTTTGACGTAAATCAAGCGCTTGTTATTTATAAAATCACACAAATCGCGCTTGATCACGAAAATCCGTTAGAGATCAGTTTCCTGGCGTTTTACTTCCTGCCACACTTCTTCCATGGTATCGAGGTCGACGCCGGTCATTTGCAGGCCTCGGGCGGCGACAATACGCTCGACCTCGCGGAAACGACGCTCAAATTTGAGGTTTGCTTTCTGCAGCGCCACCTCGGCTTTGACGCCCAAATGACGGGATAAATTCACCGTGGCAAACAGCAGATCGCCCACTTCCTCTTCCAGTTTTGCTTCATCCACCACCGCCTGCTGCGCTTCATGCATCACTTCATCAATTTCTTCATGCACTTTGTCGAGCACCGGGCCCAGCGAGGTCCAGTCGAAACCCACTGCCGAGCAGCGGCGCTGGATTTTATGCGCGCGCATCAGCGCCGGCAGGCTATGGGGAATATCGTCCAGTGCCGAATGCTGGGCTTTTTCCGCTCGCTCCGCGCTTTTGATTTGCTCCCAGCGGGCCAGGACTTCCGTGCTATTGCCCGCCGATGCCTCGCCGAAGATATGCGGGTGGCGACGCTCCAGCTTGTCGCTGATGGCGGCGCAGATATCGTCAAAGTTAAAGCGTCCCTCTTCCTGCGCCATTTGCGCATAGAACACCACCTGGAACAGCAGATCGCCCAGCTCACCGCGCAGATCGTCAAAATCTTCCCGCTGGATAGCATCGAGGACCTCGTAGGTCTCCTCAAGGGTGTAAGGGGCGATGGTGGCAAAGGTCTGCTCTTTATCCCATGGGCAGCCGTTTTCCGGGTCGCGCAGGCGGCGCATGATGCCGAGCAAGCGGTCAATTTGAGTCATGTGACAATCCTGGAAATTTTAAAAATAGTCGGCCGGATAAGGCGTTTAGACCTTATCCGACGTTGCGAAATTGCCGGATGGCGGCTTCGCCTTATCCGGCCTACAGACGAATTAACCGCCGTGCAGACGGCGCGCGTCGATCACATCCGGCACCTGGTTGAGCTTACCGAGCACCCGGCCCAGCACCTGCAGGTTGTAAATCTCGATGGTCATATCGATGGTTGCCAGCTGCTGACGGGTATCGCTGCGGCTGGCGACGCCCAGCACGTTCACCTTCTCATTGGCGAGGATGGTAGTGATATCGCGCAGTAAACCGCTGCGATCGTTCGCCTCCACCCTGACCACCAGCGAGTAGCCCGCCGAGTAGCTTTCGCCCCATACCGCATCGACGATGCGCTCCGGAGCATGCGACTGCAGTTCAGCCAGCTGATCGCAGTCCGCGCGATGCACGGAGATCCCGCGCCCCTGGGTGATAAAGCCGACGATCTCGTCGCCCGGGATTGGCTGGCAGCAGCGGGCAATATGGTGCATCAGGTTGCCTACCCCTTCCACCACTACCCGGCCATTGTCCTTGGTGCGATTTTGCGGCGTGTAGGTTTTCTGCTGCAGTTGCTTCAGCGCGGCCGCATCCTGCTCGGCGGCGCTAGGTTTATTGAACTGCGCCTGCAGGAAGTTGACCATCTGGTTAAGGCGAATATCGCCGCCGCCGATAGCCGCCAGCAGTTCATCCAGTTCATTAAAGTTGTAGCGCGGCAGCAGATGTTTCTCGGCATCCTTCAGGCTGATGCCCAGATGCTCGAGCTCATCGTCAAGGATCTGCCGCCCGGCGAGAATGTTTTTATCGCGATCCTGTTTACGGAACCAGGCGTGAATTTTGGAGCGTCCACGGCTGGTGGTCACGTAGCCAAGGTTCGGGTTCAGCCAGTCGCGGCTTGGGTTCGGCTGCTTCTGGGTGATTATCTCAATCTGATCGCCCATCTGCAGCTGATAGGTGAACGGCACAATGCGGCCGCCAATTTTGGCGCCGATGCAGCGATGGCCGACATCGCTGTGAATATGATAGGCAAAGTCGAGCGGCGTCGACCCCGCAGGCAGGTCCACCACGTCGCCTTTCGGCGTAAAGACATACACCCGGTCGTCGAAGACCTGGCTGCGCACTTCGTCGAGCATCTCGCCGGAGTCGGCCATCTCTTCCTGCCAGGCAATCAGCTTACGCAGCCAGGCGATACGGTCTTCATAGCCGCGGCCGCCGCTGGTGCCGGCTCCCGCGCCCTCTTTGTACTTCCAGTGTGCGGCCACGCCCAGCTCGGCATCTTCATGCATCTGCCGGGTGCGGATCTGAATCTCCACCGTCTTGCCGCTCGGCCCCAGCACCACGGTATGGATAGACTGGTAACCGTTGGGTTTCGGGTTGGCCACGTAGTCGTCGAATTCATCCGGCAGATGGCGGTAGTGAGTATGGACGATCCCCAGCGCGGC
Source organism: Klebsiella sp. 10 (assembly GCF_018223925.1). NCBI lineage: Bacteria > Pseudomonadati > Pseudomonadota > Gammaproteobacteria > Enterobacterales > Enterobacteriaceae > Klebsiella > Klebsiella sp. 10. The sequence continues at coordinate 205,352 of NZ_JAGRRB010000014.1, read as the reverse complement.
ATAGCAATCCTGCAAACGCTCAGCCACAATACGCACCGCGCGAACGTCAAACAGCTCGTCGAAAGCGAGGTGTTTTTTCTGCATTTTGCGCCAGATACTGTAGATATGCTTCGGCCGGCCATAGACTTCCGCCTTGACGCCTTCGGCTTTCATCTCTGAGCGCAGGTGGCCGACAAACTCTTCGATGTAATGCTCGCGGTCGATACGGCGCTCGTGGAGCAGTTTGGCAATGCGCTTGTATTCCGCCGGGTGCAGATAGCGGAAGCAGTAATCTTCCAGCTCCCACTTCAGCTGGCCGATACCTAAGCGGTTCGCCAGGGGAGCATAGATATTGGTGCACTCTTTCGCCGCAAGAACGCGCTCATCTTCCGGCGCGTCCTTGACCTCGCGCAGATGCGCGATCCGCTCAGCAAGTTTGATGACCACGCAGCGGAAATCGTCAACCATCGCCAGCAGCATACGGCGAATGTTATCCACCTGCTCGGAAGAGACCGAGTCGGTATGGGTAGCCTTCAGCTGGCGGATAGCGGCCATGTCCCGCACCCCGTGAATCAGGGTCACGACCGATTTACCTACGCTCTCCTGCATCACCTCTTCGCTGACAACTTCGCCGTCGGCCAGCGGGAACAGCAGCGCCGCGCGCAGCGTATCGATGTCCATACTTAGGGTGGAGAGGATCTCCACCATTTCGACGCCCCGCCACAGCAGCAGGTCCGCCTGCGGGTGTCCTTGCGTTTTTTCGCGACAATAATCCCAGGTTTCGGCTAAGCGCTCACACGACTGCTGGCTGGAAATTCCCAGACTCGCGATCCATTTCTTCGGGTCAAATTCACCAGCTTTATTAAGATGTGCACTTCTTACCGCAACCATTGTCCTCTCCTTAAGGGACCGGCCTGCCGAAGTCGGCAAGCCTCAACTTTCTACATGTCATCCTGCAGGTCGCGTCAGCATTCATGGCCAGGGTGGCTCTTCTGCGACGTTGTGAATGACCTTATGTAAGCCTGCGCTCAAACAACACCATTGATTCCAGATGGCCGGTATGCGGGAACATATCCAGCATCGCCAGGCGTTGAATCTGATATCCAGCCTGCAACAGGGTTTCGCTGTCTCGCGCCAGCGTCGCCGGGTTGCAGGAAACATACACCACCCGCCGCGGTGCCAGTTTTATTATATGCGGCATCACGCCCGGCGCGCCGGCGCGGGCCGGGTCCAGCAGCACTTTATCAAAGCCGTGCTTCGCCCAGGCCTGACGGGTGACGTCTTCTTCCAGATTTTCATGGAAGAAAGTGACATTTGATAAACCATTGCGGGCGGCGTTTTCCCGCCCCTTCTCCACCAGCGCCGGCACCCCTTCCACGCCCACCACATGGGCGGCGCGTGTCGCCAGCGGCAGGGTAAAGTTGCCCATCCCGCAGAACAGATCCAGCACCCGGTCCTCTGGCCGCAGATCCAGCCACTCCAGTGCGGTACGCACCATCTGCTGATTTACGCCGTCGTTGACCTGGATAAAATCCCGCGGGCTGAACACTAAGCGTAGTCCGTCTGAGGTATACCATGGCGCTTCGCCATGAATATGCTCCAGTATCTCGCTTTGTGGCGCGAGGTACAGGGAAAGACCGTGAGTTTGCGAAAAGCGTTCCAGTTTTTCCTTGTCTGTCGCCGGCAGGGCTGCGGTATGGCGCAGCACCATCAGCGGGCCATTGTCCGCCTGCACCAGCTCGACGTGGCCGAGATGGCGTAATGCGCTCAGCGCGCTTAAGCACTCGCGCACGGCGGGCAGCAATGCCTCAAGTTGGGGCACCAAAACAGGGCACTGCACCACATCGACGATCGCTTTGGCGTTGGCCTGGCGAAAACCCATCTGCAATTGTTGGGTCTTCGGCTGATAATTCAAGCTCAAGCGTGCGCGACGGCGGTAGCCCCACGGCGCGCCGGCGATGACGTCATCTACCTCACGCTTCATCAGTCGCCCCAGCGCGGCGCGTTTACTTTGCTGCTGAAGCGGAACGCTGGCATGTTGTTGTTGGCATCCGCCGCAGACGCCAAAATGGGGGCAGCGCGGCGCCTGGCGCTGCGGGCTGTCGGTCAGTCGGCGTTTCACCTCGGCGCGGGCGTACTGTTTTTTATCTTCCACCAGCGCCACCTCGGCCTGCTCGTGGGGCAGCACGCCGCTCACGAACAGCGCCTTCCCCTGGTGGCGGGCAACACCCTGACCAAAGGGATCGAGGTCGTTGACTGTAACGGTTATGATCTGGCGCGTCGTCACACGCCGTTTTGCAGAGTAGAATTGCGCCATCGTAGAGAGTTGTCTCAATCAAATAAAACGAGCTCGTTCAGAGCGGCAGCGCCGCGAGGCGCAGCAACGCTGCACAGAACGATGATGTCTATATTCTCCCATAATGGAACCGCATGACCAACTACAGCCTGCGTGCTCGCATGATGATTCTGATTCTGGCGCCAACCGTCCTGATAGGACTGTTGCTCAGTATTTTCTTTGTCGCTCATCGTTATAACGACCTGCAACGCCAGCTGGAGGACGCTGGCGCCAGTATTATCGAACCGCTGGCGGTCTCCAGCGAATATGGCATGAACTTGCAAAACCGCGAATCCATCGGCCAGCTGATCAGCGTTCTGCATCGTCGCCACTCGGAGATCGTGCGGGCCATCTCGGTGTACGATTCGCATAACCGCTTATTTGTCACCTCCAATTACCAGCTCAATCCCAGCGAACTGCAGATCCCGAAAGGCGAGGCATTCCCCCGTCACCTCAGCGTCATCCGCGATGGCGACATGATGATCCTGCGCACGCCTATTGTCTCGGAAAGCTATTCTCCGGATGAATCACCCGAATCTGACGCTAAAATGCCGGGCAATATGCTGGGCTACGTCGCCCTGGAGCTGGATCTAAAATCGGTTCGCCTCCAGCAGTACAAAGAGATTTTTATCTCCAGCGTAATGATGCTGTTCTGTATCGGCATCGCGTTAATCTTCGGCTGGAGGCTGATGCGCGACGTCACCGGGCCAATCCGCAATATGGTTAACACTGTCGACCGCATCCGCCGCGGACAGCTGGACAGCCGGGTCGAAGGCTTTATGCTCGGCGAACTGGATATGCTGAAAAATGGCATTAACTCGATGGCCATGTCGCTGGCGGCATACCACGAAGAGATGCAACACAACGTCGACCAGGCGACCTCCGATCTACGGGAAACGCTTGAGCAGATGGAGATCCAGAACGTCGAGCTGGACCTGGCGAAAAAGCGCGCCCAGGAGGCGGCGCGCATTAAGTCTGAGTTCCTGGCCAATATGTCTCACGAGCTGCGCACCCCGCTCAATGGGGTGATCGGCTTTACCCGCCTGACGCTGAAAACCGATCTCAACGCTACGCAGCGCGACCACCTGACCACCATCGAACGTTCGGCCAACAATCTGCTGGCGATCATCAATGACGTGCTCGACTTTTCCAAGCTGGAAGCCGGGAAGCTGATCCTGGAGAGTATTCCGTTCCTGCTGCGCACTTCGCTTGATGAAGTGGTCACCCTGCTGGCGCATTCCGCGCACGATAAAGGGCTGGAGCTGACGCTGAATATTAAGAACAATGTACCGGATAACGTCATTGGCGATCCGCTGCGTCTGCAGCAGATTGTGACCAACCTCGTGGGCAACGCCATCAAATTTACCGAGCACGGCAATATCGACGTACTGGTGGAGCAGCGGGCCATCAGTAATTCCCGGGTACAGATCGAAATTCAGATCCACGATACCGGCATCGGCATCCCCGAGCGCGACCAGTCCCGGCTATTCCAGGCCTTCCGTCAGGCCGATGCCAGTATTTCACGCCGCCACGGCGGCACCGGGCTCGGGCTGGTGATCACTCAGCGTCTGGTCAAAGAGATGGGCGGGGATATTTCGTTCCACAGCCAGCCGAACCGCGGCTCCACCTTCTGGTTCCATATCAGCCTCGATCTCAACCCGAACGCCATTCCGGATACGCTGAACACCGACGGGCTTGTCGGCAAACGTCTGGCCTATGTGGAAGCCAACGCGACGGCGGCGCAGTGTACCCTGGAGATGCTGGCCGCTACGCCGCTGGAGGTTATCTACAGCCCTACCTTCTCCTCGCTGGCGGAAGCGCAGTATGACATTCTGCTGGTCGGTATCCCGGTTTCAATGCGCGATTTGTCGCCGCATCGGGAAAAATTAGCCAAAGCCTGCGCGATGTCCGATAACGTACTGCTGCCCCTGCCGTGCCATGCCCAGGTCAGCGCCGAAGCCCTGAAGCGCGACGGCGTTGCCGCCTGCCTGTTAAAGCCGCTCACCACCACCCGTCTGCTACCGGCGCTGGTGGCTACCAGCCACGCGCTTGCCTCCGCGCCGCTGATGCAGATCGACAGTCATAAGTTGCCAATGACGGTAATGGCCGTCGACGACAACCCGGCTAACCTGAAGCTGATTGGCGCCCTGCTGGATGATCTTGTGCAGCAGGTGATCCTCTGCGACAGCGGCCAGCAGGCGGTGGACAAGGCCAAGCAGCTGCAGATGGATCTGATCCTGATGGATATTCAGATGCCGGATATGGACGGCATCCGCGCCTGTGAGCTTATCCATCACCTGTCCCATCATCAGCAAACCCCGGTTATTGCGGTCACCGCGCACGCCCTGGAGGGCCAGCGTGAGAAATTACTGAGCGCCGGCATGAACGACTATCTGGCGAAGCCAATCGAAGAAGAGAAACTGCACGCACTGCTGTTGCGCTATCAGCCCGGCCTGCACAGCGTCGTTCCGGCGTCGCTACCGCCCGCAGAGCCGATCGTCGATCATAACCAGACGCTCGACTGGCAGCTGGCGCTGCGCCAGGCGGCCATGAAGCCGGACCTGGCGCGGGAGATGCTGCAAATGCTGATCGCCTTTATGCCGGAGGTGCGTAACAAAGTTGAGGAGCAGCTGGTGGGCGAGCAGCCGGAAGGGCTCGTGGATCTGATCCATAAACTGCACGGCAGCTGCAGCTATAGCGGCGTGCCGCGGCTGAAAAAGCTGTGCCATACCCTGGAAAGTCAGCTGCGGGCAGGTACCGCCGCCGAGGATCTGGAGCCGGAGCTGCTTGAGCTGTTAGATGAGATGGATAATGTGGCCCGCGAAGCGTGCCGGATGGGGGTGTAAACCCCGGATAGCGGCGCTACGCGCCTCATCCGGGCTACGCCCTACGGTCCGGTATTCGGTTGGTAGCCCCGGTAAGCGTAAGCGCCACCGGGGATGGTTCCCGGATCGCGGTGCTACGCACCTTATCCGGACTACAAATACCACTGCGCCAGCCGGGTTACCGCCTGTCGCCCATCTGCAAAACCGCGGCTACGTTACGCGCCGTCATTCGCAGGTTGGCGGCGGCATTGGCCAACGCTTCATCAAGGGTACAGATGGTATACAACACGCTGAATACCGCATCCAGCCCGTGCTGATGCACGACGCCAACATCGGCGGTAAGACTGCCGGCAATCCCGATCACCGGGACGTTAAAACGCTTCGCCACTCTCGCCACCCCCACCGGCACTTTGCCGTGGATCGTCTGGCTATCGATACGCCCTTCGCCGGTGATCACTAAATCGGCATCCGCCACCCGCTCAGCCAGCTGTAGCGCATCGGTGACAATCTCAATGCCCGGACGCAACTGAGCACCACAGAACGCATACAGCGCCGCCCCCATGCCGCCCGCCGCGCCGCCGCCCTCAAGGCTCAGCACGTCGATATCTAAATCGCGGGCGATAATCCGGGAATAGTGCCGCAGGCCGCTGTCGAGCCGGTCGATCATCTGCGCCGTCGCCCCTTTTTGCGGGCCGAACACCGCGCTGGCGCCCTGCGGGCCGGTCAACGGGTTGGTGACGTCGCAGGCAACGTCAATCCGGCAATCTGCCAGCCGCGAATCGAGTTCGCTGAGATCGATTCGCGCCAGCGTCTCCAGCGCGCCGCCCCCGGAGGCGATTTGCTGGCCCTCGGCGGTCAGCAGTTTCGCCCCCAGCGCCTGCGCCATCCCGGCGCCGCCGTCATTGGTCGCACTGCCGCCAATACCAATAATGATCTGTCTTACCCCGGCGTCCAGCGCATGGCGGATAAGCTCCCCGGTACCCCAGGAAGTGGTCAGCAGCGGGTTACGCTGCGCCGGCGGGACGCTCTCCAGGCCGCTGGCCGCCGCCATTTCGATAAAGGCGCACTGGCGATCGCCGGACAGCCCGTAAAATGCCTCAACCGGCTCGCCCAGCGGCCCGGTGACCGTCAGCGGAACCAGAAGCCCGCCGGTCGCCGCCACCATGGCTTCCACCGTCCCTTCCCCACCATCGGCAACCGGCAGCTTGACGTACTCGGCGTCAGGATAAATCTCGCGAAAGCCTTGCTCTATCGCACTGGCCACTTCCAGCGCGCTCAGGCTCTCCTTCCAGGAATCCGGTGCGATCACTATTTTCATCTGCTGTCCTTACTCTGAGCCAACCCCTGGCGCTGTCGCGCAATGCCGGCCCCCGCAGAGGCCGGCGGACTTTTAGCGCACCATGCATGGACGCTTGTTGTCAAAGGTCCAGCCCGGGATCAGATACTGCATCGCCATCGCATCGTCGCGGGCGCCAAGACCATGTTTCTTATATAGCTCATTTGCCTGCATCACGCGGTCCATATCCAGCTCAACCCCCAGGCCCGGGGTACTAGGTACCTGCACCATGCCGCCTTTGATTTCAAAAGGTTGTTTGGTCAGACGCTGGTTGCCCTCCTGCCAGATCCAGTGGGTATCGATAGCGGTGATCTTGCCCGGCGCCGCTGCCGCGACGTGGGTGAACATCGCCAGCGACACGTCGAAGTGATTATTAGAGTGCGAACCCCAGGTCAGACCGAACTCATGGCACATCTGCGCTACGCGCACCGACCCCTGCATGGTCCAGAAGTGCGGGTCCGCCAGCGGGATATCCACCGATTGTAGCGACAGCGTATGGCCCATCTGCCGCCAGTCGGTGGCGATCATATTGGTGGCGGTCGGCAGGCCCGTCGCGCGGCGGAACTCGGCCATCACTTCGCGGCCGGAGAAGCCCTGTTCGGCGCCGCACGGATCTTCCGCATAGGCCAGCACGCCCTTCAGCTGTTTACCAATCTGAATGGCCTCCTCAAGCAGCCAGGCGCCATTCGGGTCGAGAGTGACGCGAGCATTCGGGAAGCGCTTCGCCAGGGCGCTGATCGCTTCGGCTTCTTCAAAACCGGCCAGCACGCCGCCCTTCAGCTTAAAGTCGTTGAAACCATATTTTTCATACGCCGCTTCCGCCAGGCGGACCACCGCATCCGGCGTCATCGCCTCTTCATGGCGCAGGCGATACCACTCGCACTGCTCATCCGGCTGGCTCTGATAGGCCAGCGGCGTCGCATGGCGATTACCGACAAAGAACAGATAGCCCAGCATTTCGACTTCGCTGCGCTGCTGGCCATCGCCTAGCAGCGAGGCGACGTTGACCCCAAGGTGCTGGCCCAGCAGATCCAGCAGTGCCGCTTCGATGCCGGTCACCACGTGAATGGTGGTGCGCAGGTCAAAGGTCTGCAGGCCGCGGCCCCCGGCGTCGCGGTCGGCAAACTGATTGCGCACCGCGCCCAGCACGTTTTTATACTCGCCCAGCGTTTTGCCCACCACCAGCGGAATGGCATCCTCCAGGGTCTGGCGAATTTTTCCACCGCCCGGGATTTCACCGACGCCGGTATGGCCGGCGTTATCTTTGATAATTACGATATTGCGGGTGAAGTACGGGGCGTGCGCGCCGCTCAGGTTCATCAGCATGCTGTCATGGCCGGCAACCGGGATCACCTGCATGGTGGTGACAACGGGCGTTGAAGAGAAAGTCGTCATAGCATCATCCTTTTTAATTAGTGGCGGCCGAAAACGGGACGTTTGCGGTCGAATGTCCAGCCGGGGATCAGGTACTGCATCGGGCCCGCGTCGTTGCGCGCGCCGCCCGGCAGCGCTTTATAGGCCTCATGGGCTCTGCGCACCTGCTCCCAGTCAAGTTCCACGCCGAGTCCCGGCGCGTCTGGCACGGCAATGCTGCCGTTAATAATCTGCAGCGGATTTTTGGTCAGGCGCGCGTCGCCCTCCTGCCAGATCCAGTGGGTATCGATGGCGGTGGGGTTGCCCGGCGCGGCGGCGCCGACGTGGGTAAACATCGCCAGGGAAATATCAAAGTGGTTGTTGGAATGGCAGCCCCAGGTGAGCCCCCAGTCGTCGCACAGCTGCGCCACCCGCACCGCGCCGGAGAGCGTCCAGAAGTGCGGGTCCGCCAGCGGGATATCGACGGCGTTGAGCATCACCGCATGGCCCATTTCGCGCCAGTTAGTGGCTATCATATTGGTGGCGACCGGCAGCCCGGTGGCGCGGCGGAACTCGGCCATCACCTCCCGGCCGGAGAAACCCTGCTCGGCGCCGCACGGATCTTCGGCGTAGGTCAGAACATCCTGCAGCCCTTTACACAGCGCGATGGCCTCATCCAGCAGCCAGGCGCCGTTAGGGTCGACGGTGATGCGCGCATCCGGGAAACGCTTTTTCAGCGCCCGCGCGGTGTCGATCTCCTGCTCGCCGGGCAGCACGCCGCCTTTGAGCTTAAAGTCTTTGAAACCGTAGCGATCCTGGGCGGCTTCCGCCAGACGCACTATCGCCTCGCTGCTCAACGCCTGCTGGTGGCGCAGGCGGTACCATTCGTGATCGCCCGGCGTATGGTCCAGATAACCAAGGTCGGTTTTCTGCCGATCGCCGATATAGAACAGGTAGCCCAGCACGGTGACGGCATCACGCTGCTTACCCGGGCCCAGCAGCTCGCAGACCGGCACATTAAGCACCTGGCCGAGCAGGTCCAGCAGCGCCGCTTCCAGCGCCGCCACCGCGTTAACCTTCAGTTCGAAGGTCCACGCCCCTTTGCCGAAGGTGTCGAAATCCGCCGCCTGATTGCCTTTGTGCACCTGCTGCACCACGCGATTGAGTCGGGCGACCTCCTGGCCCACCACCTGCGGGATCGCCGCCAGCAGCGTCTGGTAGATGACCTCTCCGCCGGGCGCTTCGCCGACGCCGGTATGGCCGGCGTTATCGGTTAACACCACGATATTGCGGGTAAACCATGCGTTATGCGCTCCGCCGATGTTCAGCAGCATGCTGTCGTGCCCGGCCACCGGAATGACCTTCATCTCTGTGATAATCGGGCTGGATTGAGTAGTCATGATTAACGTCCCGCTACAGGTTTCAGTTCGATACGTTTGATATCGCCCACCAGCACCAGATAGCTCAGCACCGCCACCAGGGCATGGATACCGACGTAGATCAGCGCGCCGTTGAACGAGCCGGTGGTGCCGACGATATAGCCGATGGCGATTGGGGTGACGATGCCGGAGATATTGCCGAACATATTGAACAGACCGCCGGAGAGACCGCTAATCTCTTTCGGCGCGGTATCCGCCATCACCGCCCAGCCGAGGGCGCCGATCCCTTTGCCGAAGAAGGCCATTGCCATAAAGCCGATCACCATCCACTCCACGTTGACATAGTTACACATCAGCATGGTCATGGAGAGCAGCATCCCCAGCACAATCGGCGTTTTGCGCGCAATGTTCAGCGAGCCGGTGCGGCGCATTAACCAGTCGGAGATCACCCCGCCCAGCACCCCGCCGACAAAGCCGCACACCGCCGGAATGGAGGCGACAAAGCCGGCTTTGAGGATCGACATGCCGCGCGCCTGCACCAGATAAACCGGGAACCAGGTGATAAAGAAGTAGGTTAAGGCGTTGATGCAGTACTGACCGATATAGATGCCGATCATCATCCGCGAGCCGATCAGTTGCTTGATCTGCCCCATTTTGACGCTAAACGGCACTTTCTGCGCGCTGCTCTTCTGATCCATGTTGATCAGCGCCCCGCCTTCGGCGATATAGTCCAACTCTTTCTGGTTCACGCCCGGGTGGTTGTTCGGATCGTGGATCACTTTCAGCCACACAAAGCTGATCACAATCCCCAGCCCGCCCATAAAGAAGAACACATGCGACCAACCCACCTCATGCGTCAGCCAGCCCATGATCGGCGCGAAAATAACGGTGGCAAAGTACTGGGCGGAGTTAAAAATCGATACCGCTGTCCCCCTCTCCTGCGCCGGGAACCAGGCGGCGACGATCCGGCTGTTGCCGGGGAATGACGGCGACTCGGCAAGGCCGACGAGGAAGCGCAGGGTAAACAGCGCAACGATAATGCCAAAGCCGCTGAAGATATCGACGAAGCCCTGCAGCAGGGTAAACATCGACCAGATGAAGATCGACCAGAAATAGACGCGCTTCGAGCCGAAGCGGTCGAGCAGCCAGCCGCCCGGGATCTGGCCGATGACATAAGCCCATGAGAAGGCGGAGAACACATACCCCATCCCCACCGGATCAAGGCCGATATCCCTGGCCATTTCCGAACCGGCGATCGACAGCGTCGCCCGGTCGCCATAGTTAAAAGAGGTGACGATAAACAGCATCACCACTATCCAGTAGCGGGCGTTGGTGCGCTTTTCAGCCGCCGTCGCCGCCTGACTTAATGAACTCATTGTTGTACTCCTGAATCATAGCGTTTAGCTACGTTCATTCTGAACAGCACAACCTGTAGGGTAATCAGAATGACGTGGTCGTGTTTTGATAGTTGTCGTTATATCTGGCACTGCATTTATCACTGGCTGGAGCAGTATATGAAGAGGCACACCGCGGCTCACCGTGCATCCACACAGCTTTTACGCCGCTATTGCAGGTGGTTTGTGGCGAATGCCTGAAAGAATGGGGGGAAGTTCACGGAAATGAAAAGCCAGCGCCGCTGGCGCCGCATAGCGCAGCAAAAAGGGCCGGAGTGTGAAATACCTCACTTGACCCGGTGAAACTGGCTGGCTTAAGCCATGATATTGTTAAGGATATTGTGGCGTTTGCCTAAAGGCGTGGCGCCTGGAAAGCGCTACTATTTTGACGTCCGCGTATCTGGCCGCGACGTATTGAAAGAGCGCCCTCTGCGTAGGGAGAGGGCAGCGCTTTTATGCGAGCAGGGTGGCCCACTGCTCAACCCACGGATTGGAGACGCTCTCCGGCTCCGGGTCTTCGCTGGCGTCAATCTTCAGCATCTCGCCGATGCGCTTCGCGCCCTGCTCCTGCAGCAGCTGATCGAACTTCAGGCCGCCGCCGCAAAAGTTGGCATAGGTGCTGTCGCCGAGCGCGATAATGCCGTACCGCAGGTGAGGCTGATACATATCTTTGATGCCCTCATACAGCGGGACGATGCTGTCCGGCAGATCGCCCTGCCCGGTGGTGGAGGTGACCACCAGCACATACTTACCCGTGTAGGATTCCCAGTCGTTGACCTGCGGATCCTCATACACGGTAGCCTTGTGTCCCAGTCCGCTGAGGATCGCTTCCGCTTCTTCCGCGACCAGCAGCGAGTTGCCGTACATGGTGCCGACAAAAATTCCGACTTCCGCCATGCTATTATCTCCCTGGATTGACCTTATTCTCTTCATCCTGACCGCTGTCGTCGGCAAACTCAACCCTTTCATTTAGCGGGAGAAGCCCGCGCCAGCCAAACTGCGACAGCGCGCGCATCCAGACGTCGTCAAAACCGGCGCGCAGGGTCAGCGGCTCGCCGGTAAAAGGATGGGTTAACGACAGCTCGCTGGCGTGCAGCATCAGGCGGTGACAGCCGAAATGTTCCGCGGCGCTGCGGTTTTGCCGCAGATCGCCGTGCTTGCTGTCGCCGAGGATCGGATGACGGAGGTGGGCCAGATGACGGCGCAGCTGGTGCTTGCGGCCGGTTTTCGGCTCCAGTTCCACCAGCCCATAGCGCGAGGTGGGATAGCGCCCAGTCGCCACCGGCATCTCCACTGTCGCCAGACCGCGGTAGTGGGTTACCGCTGGCTGCGGCCCTTTATCTTCGCGGGCGAACTTATCGGCGATTCTATCCAGCTCCTCCACCAGCGGGTAATCCAGCAGCGCCTCTTCCATCAGCCAGCCGCGGACGATCGCATGGTAGCGCTTCCGGATCTGGTGCTGCTCGAACTGTTGCGCCAGCAGCCGGCCCGCCTCGCTCGACAATCCCATCAGCAGCACGCCGGAGGTGGGCCGGTCGAGACGATGAGCGGTAAAAACGTGCTGACCAATCTGGTCGCGCACGGTCTGCATCACCACCACTTTTTCGTCGCGATCGAGCCAGCTGCGATGCACCAGCCAGCCCGAGGGTTTGTTGACCGCCACCAGCCAGTCGTCCTGGTAGATAATCTCCAGCATCAGGCCTGCTCACCGGCAAACAGCGCGTCTAACAGCAGAAGTTCCGCCAGCATGGATTCGCGGACCGGGTGGGCCTGATCCAGAGCCATTTCGTAATAAGGCGCAACGGCAAAATTTTGCGGCAGCGGCTGGCCGCTCTCCAGCAGCTGGTGCATACGCGGGATCAGGACCCACTGCAGCCACTCCAGCGGCTCCAGGGTATCCAGGCAAAACGGCTTATCGCTGGCGAAGGCGCTGCTGTCCGGCGCCGTCTCCTGCCAGTGCTCCGTTTCGCGCAGCAGGGCTTCAATGGCGCGCAGGCGATCGCGCACGCTATCGTGAAGAGTCATGGGGAAACCTCGATGAGTAAAAAACCGGGCGCAGGATAGCAAATCCGCAGGAGAAATAAAAAAAGGGAGCACTGTATAAACAGTGCTCCCGGTTCGTTTTGCAGCAGTCCCGCTACATTGGTGCTCCCTGCTCGTCCTTGAAAACTTTTCCTGAGGTCTCCTGACCATGTTCATCCATAAACACGTGCATCCTGCTTTCACACCACCCCGATGCGAAATGACTTATCCATAAGTTTGTCCCGATCTTCCTGATCCACCGTTCATCCTGAGCGGCTCTCGTTCTCCATCCTGGAGGTGTCCATTACGCGATCCTGCGTTATCCTTGCTTCATCCTGAAGCCTGTCCCTGCAACGCCGTCCTGGCGGGTCCTGCAGAAGCGCCATCATCCTGATGTTCGCTTCATTTCGTGACGTCCTGTCGACAGACATAGGATCACTGATTCTGCCCCTTCTTACAACCCTTCTTGAGACAATCTCTTAAGATTAGTCCCCACTCAAAAGGACGAAAAAATTAAGATCTGATTTAATACCAACAACTTATATAAAAAAGTATGGATTAAATTTACCTTAAATGATGACGATCTCTTACAGGTTTTGTAAGAGATCTCTCACAAACGATCTGGCAGACTGGATTACAGAACTGGCTCAAGGTGGTTGAGGAAACCCGCAAGTGAGGGAGAAAGCGTAATGCGTTTGGCGGTGCCGAGGGTCTCTTTGACTACCTCGCCGCTGAGATTACAGACGGATATCACATCCAGTTCACTCTCGAGGGTGGCGATGAACAGCGTCGGCGACAGCTTCAACCGCTTCTGCACCACCAGGTGCCCGATTAAATTTTCCTGCACCCGCTGGAAATCCTCTTCACTCCAGGTCTGCAGCAGCGTCAAGGTTTCGCCGGCAAACCGGCCGGACATATCGCCGGCAAACTGAGTGGTATAATAAGAATGAAGCGGCTGTTGTACCACAATGTCGAGGGCGCGTTCAACCGCGCTGATATTTTGCGCCAGCGAAAACGGCTGCGGCTGCCAGAAAACGGCCTCGCCCTGGGTGTCGACAACGCAAGGCGACGGGACGCCGTAAAGCTCTTCACTGCGCGGCAGGCTGTGGCGCTGCTGCTGCCAGACGGCGCAATATCGTTGGGTAAAAGCGCGTAGCGCTTCTGCTGTCTGATGGTCCACCGGTTTCTCTCTTCACGTTAGACAGGATACACTGGAGCAATAGTGTACCCGCTTTACTATGGTGAAACATGTCTTCTTACGATAATCATCAGGCGCTGGCCGGCCTGACGCTCGGTAAATCAACCGATTACCGCGATACCTATGACGCCTCGCTGCTGCAGGGCGTGCCGCGCAGTTTAAACCGCGACCCGCTGGGCCTGCATGCCGATAATCTGCCGTTTCACGGCGCCGATATCTGGACGCTGTACGAACTCTCCTGGCTGAACGGCAAAGGTCTGCCGCAGGTGGCTGTCGGCCACGTCGAGCTGCCCGATACCAGCCTCAATCTGGTGGAGTCGAAAAGCTTTAAGCTCTATCTCAACAGCTTTAACCAGACCCGTTTCGCCAGCTGGCAGGACGTTGCAGAGACCCTGACTCGCGATCTCAGCGCCTGCGCGCAGGGGAAGGTGAAGGTATCGCTCTACCGCCTGGATGAACTGGAAGGCCAGCCGATTGCCCGCCTGCACGGCACCTGCATCGACGATCAGGATATCGAGATCGATAACTATCAGTTCAGCGCCGATTACCTGCAGGGCGCCGCCAGCGGCAAAATCGTGGAGGAGACGCTGGTCAGCCACCTGCTGAAGTCTAATTGCCTTATCACTCATCAGCCGGACTGGGGCTCGGTGCAGATCCAGTATCGGGGGGCGAAAATCGACCGCGAGCAGCTCCTGCGCTATCTGGTTTCGTTCCGCCACCATAACGAATTCCATGAGCAGTGCGTCGAACGTATCTTTAACGATATTCTCCGTTTCTGCCAGCCGGAATCGCTTTCCGTTTACGCCCGCTATACGCGACGCGGCGGTCTGGATATCAACCCCTGGCGCAGCAATGGCGACTTTTCCCCCGCCACCGGCCGCCTCGCCCGTCAATAATAAACAATTTCACAATTTGCGTGCGTTTAGGCGCGCGCAAGGTTGTGGAAACGCCGTTCGCAGGGCTATTGTAATCACAGGAAGACCATAAGCGTCCTGTAAGGAGTTCACTTGATTACACATGTTAGCCCGCTTGGTTCAATGGATATGCTGTCGCAGCTGGAAGTGGATATGCTTAAGCGCACCGCCAGCAGCGACCTGTACCAACTCTTTCGCAACTGCTCGCTTGCTGTGCTCAACTCGGGGAGCCTGACCGATAACAGCAAGGAGCTCCTGTCCCGTTTCGAAAATTTCGAGATTAACGTGCTGCGGCGCGAACGCGGCGTGAAGCTGGAACTGATCAACCCGCCGGAAGACGCCTTCGTTGACGGGCGGATTATCCGCTCCCTGCAGGCCAACCTGTTCGCCGTGCTGCGCGATATCCTGTTCGTTTACGGCCAGATCCACAATACCGTTCGCTTCCCGAACCTCGATCTCGAAAGTTCGGTTCATATCACTAACCTGGTGTTCTCGATCCTGCGCAACGCCCGCGCGCTGCACGTCGGCGAGGCGCCGAACATGATCGTCTGCTGGGGCGGCCACTCCATCAACGAAAACGAATATCTCTACGCCCGCCGCGTCGGTACGCAGCTGGGCCTGCGGGAACTGAATATCTGCACCGGCTGCGGGCCTGGCGCAATGGAGGCGCCGATGAAAGGCGCCGCCGTCGGCCATGCGCAGCAGCGCTACAAAGACAGCCGCTTTATCGGCATGACCGAACCATCCATTATCGCTGCGGAACCACCGAACCCGCTGGTCAATGAACTGATCATCATGCCGGATATCGAAAAGCGTCTGGAGGCCTTCGTACGTATCGCCCACGGGATCATTATTTTCCCGGGCGGCGTCGGCACTGCCGAAGAGCTGCTCTACCTGCTGGGTATTCTGATGCACCCCGACAACAAAGCGCAGGTGCTGCCGCTGATCCTCACCGGGCCGAAGGAGAGCGCCGACTACTTCCGTGTACTGGACGAGTTTATCACCCATACCCTGGGCGAATCGGCCCGTCGCCACTACCGGATCATCATTGACGACCCCGCGGAAGTGGCGCGGCAGATGAAAAAAGCGATGCCGCTGGTGAAAGAGAGCCGTCGCGAGACCGATGACGCCTATAGCTTTAACTGGTCGATTCGCATCTCGCCGGACCTGCAGATGCCGTTTGATCCGACCCACGAGAACATGGCCAACCTCAAACTCTCCCCGGATCAGCCGGTGGAAGTGCTGGCCGCCGACCTGCGTCGTGCCTTCTCCGGGATTGTCGCGGGGAACGTCAAAGAGGTGGGCATCCAGGCCATTGAGCAGTACGGTCCTTACAAACTGCACGGCGATCCGGAGATGATGCGCCGTATGGACGATCTGCTGCAGGGCTTCGTCGCCCAGCACCGCATGAAGCTTCCGGGCGGCACCGCCTATATTCCTTGCTACGAAATCATCGCCTGATTTCCCCCTCTCCCGCCGGGGCATCGCCTGACGCCTGCCCCCGGCGGGCTCTCTTCCTCTGACTTCCAGAACGCGCTAAAAACCTTTCTGTTACTAATCAATCACCTGAATTATTTCTACATAGCCAAACGTTTGCGTTGGTAAAAACTGCGACAATTATCACTGCAAAAAATGGTTTTAAGCGCAAAAACGTCGACTAGTTCTCTTTTTTACAGTAAATCCCTCGTTATTACGCCGCTCCGCTTTTATCTCATATGCTGCAAATGGTAGCCTTCGCGCC
The DNA here is from genome assembly GCF_018223925.1 of Klebsiella sp. 10. NCBI lineage: Bacteria > Pseudomonadati > Pseudomonadota > Gammaproteobacteria > Enterobacterales > Enterobacteriaceae > Klebsiella > Klebsiella sp. 10. The sequence goes on along the minus strand of NZ_JAGRRB010000014.1, from coordinate 188,876 downwards.
ACAAATCGCTGGCTGATCACCAGAAACAGGCTGTTGGACTAAAAATACGCACATTGAAAGTGGATTATTGCATTTGAGATCGAGATCACTGATGCATAAACCATATAAATGTATCTTTCCGGCCCAATTATTACGGAGAAAATTTCTAAAAAAACCGTAATTAAACGAATTTCATGTTACGCAATTGTATTTATTCATTAGATTTTGTTGATTCCTCCAGGAGATACAGATGGAAACCACTCAAACCAGCACCATCGTTTCGGGCGAAACCCGCAGCGGATGGCGTAAAACCGACACCATGTGGATGCTGGGCCTGTACGGCACGGCGATTGGCGCAGGCGTCTTGTTCCTGCCGATCAACGCCGGCGTTGGCGGCATGATCCCCCTGATCATCATGGCGATTCTGGCCTTCCCGATGACTTTCTTCGCCCACCGCGGCATGACCCGCTTCGTGCTCTCCGGGAAAAACCCGGGCGAAGACATCACCGAAGTAGTGGAAGAACACTTCGGCGTAGGCGCAGGTAAGCTGATTACCCTGCTTTATTTCTTCGCTATCTACCCGATCCTGCTGGTTTACAGCGTGGCGATCACTAACACCGTCGAAACCTTCATGGCGCACCAGCTGCACATGACGCCGCCGCCGCGCGCCATTCTGTCGCTGATCCTGATCGTCGGCATGATGACCATTGTGCGTTTCGGCGAGCAGATGATTGTGAAAGCGATGAGCGTGCTGGTGTTCCCATTCGTTATCGCGCTGATGGTGCTGGCTCTGTATCTGATCCCGCAGTGGAACGGCGCGGCGCTGGAGACGCTCTCCCTGAGCGGCGCTTCCGTTACCGGCAACGGCCTGCTGATGACCCTGTGGCTGGCGATCCCGGTGATGGTCTTCTCCTTCAACCACTCGCCGATCATCTCTTCCTTCGCGGTAGCCAAACGTGAAGAGTACGGCGAAGGCGCTGAGAAGAAATGCTCCAGTATCCTCGCTCGCGCCCACATCATGATGGTGCTGACCGTGATGTTCTTCGTCTTCAGCTGCGTTCTGAGCCTCTCTCCGGCAGACCTGGCGGCGGCGAAAGAGCAGAACATCTCGATTCTGTCTTACCTGGCGAACCACTTTAACGCGCCAATCATTGCCTGGATGGCGCCGATCATCGCGATGATCGCCATCACCAAATCCTTCCTTGGCCACTATCTGGGCGCTCGCGAAGGCTTTAACGGCATGGTGATCAAATCCCTGCGCAGTAAAGGCAAATCGATTGAAATCAACAAACTGAACAAGCTGACCGCGCTGTTCATGCTGATCACCACCTGGATTGTGGCAACCCTGAACCCGAGCATCCTCGGTATGATCGAGACCCTTGGCGGCCCGATTATCGCGATGATCCTGTTCCTGATGCCGATGTACGCGATTCAGAAAGTCCCGGCGATGCGTAAATACAGCGGCCATATCAGCAACGTCTTCGTGGTGATTATGGGCCTGATTGCCATCTCCGCGATCTTCTACTCTCTGTTCAGCTAATTCATTCAACGCCTCCCCCCGCGCCGCTTTACGGCGGCGCGCTTTCCGACAGCACGGGAATACATATGATCAGCGTATTCGATATCTTTAAAATCGGCATTGGCCCTTCCAGCTCCCATACCGTTGGACCGATGAAAGCGGGCAAACAATTCACTGACGACCTGATCGCGCGCGGCCTGCTGGCCGAGGTGAGCAAAGTCGTCGTCGACGTCTACGGCTCCCTCTCCCTGACCGGTAAAGGCCACCATACCGATATCGCGATTATCATGGGACTCGCCGGCAACCTGCCGGACACCGTCGACATCGACGCCATTCCGGGCTTTATTCAGGATGTTAATACCCATGGCCGCCTGATGCTGGCCAACGGTCAGCACGAAGTGGACTTCCCGGTGGATCAGTGCATGAATTTCCATGCCGACAACCTGTCGCTGCATGAGAACGGCATGCGCATCACAGCCCTGGCCGGCGACAAGGTGCTCTACAGCCAGACGTATTACTCTATCGGCGGCGGCTTTATCGTTGATGAGGAGCACTTCGGCCAGACTACCGAGGCGCCGGTTGCCGTTCCTTACCCTTACAAAAACGCCGCCGACCTGCAGCGTCACTGCCGTGAAACCGGGCTGTCGCTCTCCGGCCTGATGATGCAGAACGAACTGGCGCTGCACAGCAAAGAAGCCCTTGAGCAACACTTCGCCGCGGTGTGGGAAGTGATGAGCGCCGGTATCGAGCGCGGCATCACCACCGAAGGCGTCCTGCCGGGCAAACTGCGCGTCCCGCGCCGCGCCGCCGCGCTGCGCCGCATGCTGGTGAGCCAGGACACCACCAACAGCGATCCGATGGCGGTGGTCGACTGGATCAATATGTTCGCCCTGGCGGTGAACGAAGAGAACGCCGCCGGCGGCCGGGTGGTGACCGCGCCAACCAACGGCGCCTGCGGTATCGTGCCGGCGGTGCTGGCCTACTACGACAAGTTTATCCGCAAGGTGAACAGCAACTCCCTGGCCCGCTATATGCTGGTCGCCAGCGCGATTGGTTCGCTGTATAAGATGAACGCCTCCATCTCCGGCGCCGAAGTCGGCTGCCAGGGTGAAGTGGGGGTCGCCTGCTCGATGGCGGCGGCCGGTCTGGCGGAACTGCTGGGCGGCAGCCCGGGTCAGGTGTGCATCGCGGCAGAGATCGCTATGGAGCATAACCTCGGCCTGACCTGCGACCCGGTCGCCGGCCAGGTGCAGGTGCCGTGCATCGAACGCAACGCTATCGCTGCCGTGAAAGCGGTCAACGCCGCGCGAATGGCGCTGCGCCGGACCAGCGAGCCGCGCGTGTGTCTCGATAAAGTGATCGAGACCATGTACGAAACCGGCAAAGACATGAACGCCAAGTACCGGGAAACCTCCCGCGGTGGTCTGGCGATGAAGATTGTTGCCTGCGATTAACCTGCTGGCCCGCCACGCGTCGGCGTGTCGGGCCATCGTCCTGCATAACTCTTTTTGTTATATCAATAAAATTTTAGTTATTTAATGGTTATAAGCGATGTTTGTTACCTTACGCAAAACCGCTAAGGAGAACAGACAATGTCCAACCGATTCCGCCCCGCCTGGCTGCTGGTCCTCGCCGCCCTCTCTACCTCCGCGCTGGCCAAAGCGCCGGAAACCGTCAACATCGGCTATCAAAAGGCGAATATCTTCGCGCTGCTGAAGTACCGCGGCACACTGGATGAGAGCCTGAAAAAACAGGGCATTGCCGTACGCTGGGTCGAATTCCCCGCCGGGCCGCAAATGCTGGAGGGGCTGAACGTCGGTAGTATCGATCTGGCCGCGACCGGCGATGCACCTCCGGCCTTTGCCCAGGCGGCGCAAGCCGATCTGGTCTACCTTGCCCACTCCCCCGCTAACCCGAAAACGGAAGCGATTGTGGTGCCTGAACAGTCGGCAATCCACAGCGTGGCCGACCTGAAGGGCAAGCGCGTGGGGTTGAACAAGGGGTCTGACGTCAACTACCTGCTGGTTGCCGCACTGGAAAAAGCGGGCCTCAGCTATAAAGACATCACCCCGGTCTATCTGCCGCCGGCGGACGCCCGCGCCGCTTTCCAGCGCGGGGCGATTGATGCGTGGGTGATCTGGGATCCGTTCCTCGCAGAAGTGGAAACCAACGCGAAAGCCCGACAGATCCGCAATGCCGAGGGGCTGGTGCCGCACTACACCTTCTATCTCGCCAGCCGCAAGTTTGCAGATACCTACCCGGAGACAGCAAAGCAGGTGGTGGATGAGCTGGGTAAACTCAGCGCGTGGGCGAACAGCCATCAGGACGAGGCCGCCGGGCTGCTGTCGACCTCAACCGGACTGGATAAAGCCATCTGGCTGAAGACCCTGGCCCGCCTGCCCTACGGTGCCGAACGCATGACCCCGGCGGTGTATAACGAACAGCAGGCGCTGGCGGATACCTTTACGCGCATCGGCCTGCTGCCGGTGAAAGTCGACGTGCGCAGCGCCACCTGGTCGCTGGATAAACCTTGATTTTCCTGACGACGGGAAGCACTACGCCTCCCGTCGCCGACAGGCTTACCCCGCCGTTTTCTCACCATTGCCTATCTGCCAGATAAAGGTGGGCGCTTCACCGTTCACCAGCCAGTTACCGATATTACGTGCCTTATAAATCACCGGATTATGCGAGGCAACCGTCCGCGCATTGCGCCAGTGGCGATCCAGCGCAAGGCGAGTTCGCGTATCCGACGCCCCGAGGGCATTAAACAGCTCCGTCGCCGCCCGCGGGATCCAGTCGCTGGCGATCACCTGCGCCTGCGCCGCTTCCACTTCCGCCAGCTGGTTACGCCGGGCAATCAATGCTTCGTCGTCGCTGACGTGCGCCACATAGGCCTGCTGCAGCGATTCCGCGGCCTGCAGGACCGCGGCCCGGGTCGCCCATGCCCAGCTGCTGATCTGCCCAACGACCTGCAGAACCTGGGCGTCATCGCGCGGCACGGCGGCGTTGCCGTGGCTGTACATCCGGGAGCGATGTTTGACGCCCTGCGCGGCATCCCGCTCAACCGCCAGGCCAATGCCCGCGAGGGTCGCCAGCAGCACATGCTGGTAGAAGGCGGTCTGATAGCGAAAGCGCTGGGCAAAATCATAGACATGTTCGGTTTCCACCCGAGCGCCGGTAAAGCGGGTGGTCCCGCTGCCGGTCAACCGCTGGCCAAAGCCATCCCAGTCATCTTCCCGCACCACGCCGGTCTGCTGGGTGCTGACCAGGGCTATCACATCGCTGGCGGTATCACTGCGCCGGGCAAACACATCGATCCAGTCGGCGTACAGCGCGCCGGTGCTGTAAAACTTCTCGCCGTCGAGTCGCCAGCCGCCCTCTGCCGGCGTCACTCTGGTGTTCACCTCTCCCAGCTTAACCGCGCCGATCTCCGTCCAGCCGCTGCCCACCAGCTCACCGTCGAGGAAGCGACGAAACCAGCGGTCGCGCCCGGCGGAATCCGGCTGATTCAGCTGATCTTCCACAAAGGCAAAGTGCGCGCGCAGGGCCTGCGGCAGGTTAGAGTCCGCTTGCGCCAGCTCGATCAGCAGCGCGCTGAGCTGCGGCAGCGAAGCGCCCCAGCCGCCCTTCTCGCGCGGGATACGCAGCGTGCCGAAGCCCGCTTCTTTCAGCCAGCGGATCGGCTCATCGGGCAGAATGCGCTGCTGTTCGCGCTCCGCAGCGCCCTGGGCGATACGGGTGAATATCGGGCGGAAGGCGGCCGCCAGCGCGTCATAATCGGTGCCAGTAGAGAGCAGGGTCATTGTCAGTTCCTTATTCATGAAGTGCGTCGATATCTTCTCGCGTCGGTTCATGACGGACCGCCAGCAGGAAGAAAATGGGAATAATGGCGGCAAGCGAGACCACCCAGAACATCTGCGTGCCGAGGGAGGCCTGCAGCAGCGGCAGAATAAACAACGCCAGCGCGCTGCCGATCCCGGAGAGTGCCCGGCTGAAACCGACCCCGGTGGCGCGAATGGCAGTAGGATAGGAGAGCGCCGGGTAGATCATCAGCTGCGCCCCCGGGCCAAACCCTTCGGCGAACAGCCACAGCCCCAGCATCGCGATAGCCAGCACGATACCTGCCGTCGCGTGCGGTTGCCCCACCAGCGCCAGCACAATCAGCGCCACAAACTGCAGGGCGAAGCCGGCTATCGCCACATGACGCGAAGGATATTTCCACGCCAGATGCATACCGAGCAGCCCACCGGTAAAAGCAAACAGGGCGTTCAGCCCCAGCGATGCCGAAATAGTTTCGAAGACGCCAGCCCCGAGGAACTGGGCAAGAATTGACGGCAGGAAAAAGGCAATCGCCGTGTACTCGAAGGAGATACAGATATTCATCACCCCGGCGACGATAGTCCGCTCGCGGTAGGGTTTTTCGAACAGCACACGGAAGCTCACTTTCGGCGCTGGCGCGGGCTTCGCCGCCGGGACCTCATGGGCATGGATCCCCCAGGAGTCGCGTAAAATACGCACTGCAGAGGTCAGATCGCCCTGGTTCGCCGCCCACAGCGGGGATTCATTCATAAATCGACTGCGGACGGCAATAATCAGCAGTGCCGGCACGGCGCCGAACAGCAGGGAGGCGCGCCACAGCCAGTCAAGATGCTCCTGCGGCAGCAGGAAATAGAGGCCGAAGATAATGAGAAAGCAGACGGTTGAGGCGGCGTACCACATCGGGCACCACGCCGCGAGGCGAGCCGCTTTGTTGCCTTTGCCGGCAAAGCGGGAAAACTCGGCCAGATAGGACATCGCTACCGGCAGGTCGATGCCAACGCCGATGCCCATCAGGAAGCGGGCGCCAATCAACACCCAGACGTTCGGCGCCAGCCCGGCGGCGATAGCCGAAATCACGAAAAAGAACATATCGGCCATAAAAACCGAATAGCGACCATATTTATCGGTCAGCCAGCCGCCGATAATATTGCCGACGATAGTCCCGACCATAATGGACGAAGTCACCAGGCCGGTCAGCAGCGGTGAGAGCTGAAATTCACGTACAACGTCATCAATACCGTAGGAGAGCGTGGTTAAGTCATATGCGTCGAGAAAAACGCCCCCCAGCGCGAGGAAGACAATCATCCGCGCATATTTCGCTTGTTCCTTGCCGGAATTAATTAGCCGCGCCACATCCCCGACGCTACTGACCGGTACCGAAGCGATACCGGGATTATCCACTGGTAATGTACTCATTTTTTCACCTTATTATTTTGTGCAGGTCATCAGCGGTTATAGACCGCGCGCGACGAGAATCAAAACAAAAAATCATTCTATAAAAATCAATATAATCAATAAGTTAATAAATATCACCAACACAAAAAGGACGCGCTTTCACGCATCCTCAAGGGAAATAAATAACAACGAAAATAGACGTCGTGCAGGACGCTTATTCCGCGGACACTGGAACTAATACGTCTTTTACCAGCGGGTCATCGGTGGTTTTTAACCACGTCTGGATCCGCGGGTCAGAAAAAGCCTGTTTTAATTTGACGATATTTTCCTGCGATAAATACGGTGTACCAATCACTAATTGCGAAGCAAAGGTGCGCGGCGCCGGCGGGAATAATATGCCTTTCTCACGCGGCACTTTCCCGGCGTCAAATTGCGAGACATAGCCGATGGCGGCATCCACCGAATTTAACGCCCGCGGCATGGTCAGCAGATCCAGCTCTTTAAAGACAAACTGATGCGGGTTACCGACAATATTTTTCAGCTTCGCCGTGCGCGGCTCCACTGCCGGGTCGAGCGAGATCAACCCAATGCGCTGGAGCAGCCACAGGGCCTGCCCCTGATTGGCGCCATCGTCAGGCACGACAATGGTCGCGCCGTTGGGCAACGCCTGTACCGACGAGTAGCGGTCGGAATAGATGCCAAACGCCCACTGGAACACCGGCAACGTGGTCGACAGCGCAAAGCCGTTAGCGTCCACCACCTGTTTAAGCCACCACTGATGCTGATAGATCGTCCCGGCATACTGACCTTCCGCTACCGCGCGGTCAGCCTGGACCGGATCCTGCACCCCCACCGCCTCCAGTTTCAGACCGTAATCGGGCGCAATATGCTGATTAATATACTCAATGATCCGCTGCTCGCCGGCCATCGCCGGCTCGTAGTGAATTTTTAACGTGCTGCCGAAGACCACCTGCTGGCTTTGGGTATGTCCCCGCCACCACCAGAAGGCGATGGCGAGCAGGATAATCACCGCCAGCGCCGCCAGCCAGGGCCAGCGCCGCGCTTTACGTAACTCAAGTTGCTCTGTTGTCATACAAGGTTCCCCTGCGTGTGGCGTAAACGGTTGACCAGACGGTCACCCAAAAATTGAATCAACTGGATCGTGGCGATCAGGGCAACGATCGTCGCGATCATGATGTGGTTGTCGAAGCGCTGATAGCCGTACACCACGGCCAGGTAGCCGATGCCGCCGGCGCCGATGGTCCCGGCGATAGCCGAATACTCGATCATCGAGACCAGGTTTAGCGTCACCGCCGCCACCAGCGCGGGCATGGCTTCACTGAGCTGCGCGCTGGCAATGATTTGCCAGCGCGACCCGCCGCAGACGACCCCCACCGCGGTGACCTCCGCCGGCAACTCGCGCAGCGCGTTCTCCACCAGACGGCCAAAGAACGGGACGCCGGCGGCGATCATCGGCACTACCGCGGCGGGGATGCCAATCGTGGTGCCGGTCAGCCAGTAAGTGAACGGGATAATGGCGGCCATCAGCACCAGAAACGGCAGCGAACGTCCCATATTGACCACCCAGTTCAGCAGCCGGTACAGCAGTGCGTGCGGAAATAAGCCCCGCGGCGAGGCGTTAAACAACACCACCCCCACCAGTCCTCCCAGCGTGACGACAAACAGCATCACAATGGCCACCATCAGCCAGGTTTCGCCATAGGCGGGGAGCAGCAGCGAAGGGATTTCGCCCCAGGGGGTATCCTGACTGATGACTGTCGGTTTCATACCGCCTCCCTGAGCAACGGCGCACTGTCGAGGATCTCCGCCGTTATGCCGAGCTGCGCCAGCAGGCCCTGCAGTCGCGCGGGCGACAGGCGTTCGCCCTGAAAGCGCACTCCGGCCTGCAGGCGACCGGCCAGCCGACCATTAATCACCTCGACGTGACCGCCAAGGAGATCGATCTGCAGCGCCCACTGCTGGCTCAGGCGGCTGATCCAGTCGGTGGCCACCGGCACATCCCAGCGGTAGCTCAGACGCAGCAGCAGATCGCTGTGGGTAGCTGCCGCCGGCGTCAGCGGCAACAGCTGCTGGCCGAGCAGAGAATCGGGACGCGCCAGCAGATCTTCGATCCGCCCGTACTGGACGATCGTCCCGTCGCGGATCTCCGCCACCGCATCCGCCGCCGTGCGCACCGCGTCCATTTCATGGGTAATCAGGACGATCGCCAGCTGGTACTCATCACGCAGCCGCTTGAGCAGAGCCAGCACCGAGGCCGTGGCCTGAGGATCGAGGCCGGAGGTGGCTTCATCCGCCAGCAGAACGGACGGGCGCAGCGCCAGCGCGCGGGCAATGCCGATCCGCTGGCGCTGGCCGCCTGAGAGCTGGGCCGGCCAGGCATCCGCTTTGTGGCTCAGGCCGACGCTCTCCAGCAGCTCGCCAACCCGCGCCTTGATATCGCGCTCCACCACACCAAGCCACGCCAGCGGCAGGGCGACATTCTCCCAGGCGGTCCTGCGGCTCAACAGCGCCGAAGATTGGAAAACGGTGCCAATCGCCCGCCGTTCCCGGCGCAGCGCCTCGCCGGACAGCGCCGACAGATCCTGGCCATTGATACGAATGCTGCCGCTGTCCGGTTGCTCCAGCAGGCTGATGCAGCGCGCCAGGGTTGATTTACCGGCGCCGCTCGGCCCCACCACCGCGGTGATGGAGCGCTCAGGCACCTGCAGCGACAGCCCTTTCAGCACCGCGCTGAGCCGGCCATCCGCCGTGCGGTAACTTTTATGCAAGTCATCAATAGCGATCATGTCACCTTCTCCTCTACCGATGCCGCCGTGCGCGCATCGCGGCGGTAGCTGGCGCCCGGGTGAGGCGCGGCCAGACGCGGGCCGCCGCCGAACAGTTTTTCGCGCAGGGTCCCCTCGCGGTACTCCTGCTTAAAGACGCCGCGCTTTTGCAGCTCAGGCACCAGCAGCTCGACGACGTCGCGGAAGGTTTCGTGAGTGACGGCATAGGCGAGGTTAAAGCCATCGACGTCCGTCTCTTCGACCCAGGACTGCAGTTCGTCCGCCACGGTTTGCGCGCTGCCAACCACCAGCGGACCGAAGCCGCCGATCCCCGCCCAATCGGCCAGGGCCTGCACCGTCCACTGGCGGTTCGGATCAGCGGTCGAAAAGGCCTCCACCGCCGACTGAATGGCGTTGGTGTGCAGATACTTCAGCACCTGATCCGGCTGATACTGGCCGAAATCGATCCCCGTCCAGCCGGAGAGCAGCGCCAGCGCGCCTTCATAGCTGACGTACTGCTTATATTCCTGCCACTTCGCCTGTGCCTCGCGGTCGGTGTCGCCGACAATCACCGTCTGCAGGTTGAAGATCAGGATGCTGTGCGGATCGCGCCCCGCCTCAGCTGCCCGGCGGCGAATATCCGCCACCGTCTTCTTCAGCAGCACCTTCGACGGCGCTGCGACGAAGACGCATTCGGCATGGCCGGCGGCGAACTGTTTGCCGCGGCTGGACGCCCCCGCCTGATACAGCACCGGCGTGCGCTGCGGGGATGGCTCGCAGAGGTGGATCCCCGGCACGGAAAAGAACTGTCCCTGATGGTTAATGGGATGGATTTTCCGCGGATCGCTGAAGATCTTCCGCTCTCTGTCGCGCAGCACCGCCCCATCCTCCCAGCTTCCCTCCAGCAACTTATAGATCACCTGCAAATACTCATCGGCATAGTCATAGCGGGTGTCATGGTCGGTCTGGGTCTGCTGGCCGATATTGCGCGCCCCGCTCTCCAGATAGGAGGTGACAATATTCCAGCCCACCCGCCCTTTGGTCAGATGATCGAGCGTCGACAGACGACGAGCGAAGGGGTAAGGATGCTCAAACGACAGCGAGGCGGTCAGGCCGAAGCCCAGATGCTCCGTCACCAGCGCCATTGGGGTGATCAGAGCCAGCGGATCGTTGACCGGAACCTGCGTCGCCTGGCGGATCGCCGCATCGCCGCTGCCGTTCAGCACGTCATAGATCCCCAGCACGTCGGCGATAAACAGCCCGTCGAACTTGCCGCGCTCCAGCAGCCGCGCCAGATCCACCCAGTACTCCAGATCTTTATACTGCCAGGAGCGATCCCGGGGATGCGCCCACAGGCCCGGCGACTGATGGCCGACGCAGTTCATATCGAAAGCGTTAAGACGAATTTCACGTTGTGATGACATAGCAATCTCCATAGCGCGGCCCGTCGCCGGGGCGCACGCGGCAAAATGAATCAGGGAAAAGAAAGAGAGGTATTCAGTACGCAGGACATCGGGAGTCCTGCGGGATCCCGAGCGTGAGTAACGCTTGCGCCGCCACGTCAGCGGCATGGTCGGCTACCTGCGGCAGGCCCATCAGTTCGCCAAAACGCCCGCGGGCGGCCGGACCGGCCACCAGCACCGGCAGCGCCTCAACGTGCGGCTCAGCCACTGCCCGGGAACGGCTGTCCACCTCCAGGCCCATGCCGAGGGCATCGGCGCGAATCAGGCCGCGGCGGGCGAGGTCCTGTAAAAATGGCTGGCTGTCGGTCAGGGCGCGGTGTGCGGGTCCGGTGGTCAGGATCAGGTGATCGACGCTCAGCGTCTGCACGCCGCCGCCGCGCCGCGCCAGCGTCAGACGCAGCGTTTCGCCTTCACCGCTTATCGACAGTAGCCTGGCCGCCTGCACCTGCAGACTGCCCGTGCGCTGGCGCGCCTCCAGCACCTCGGCGACCTGCGGCGCCACGCGGTAGCGGTGGACATCCCAGTAATGGCGCAGATGGCGCAGAAAACGCTGGCGATCGGCGACGCTGAGCGCCTGCCAGATCCGTTGCCCCTGCTGACGAACCGCATCCAGCACCACCTGCCAGCTCAGGCCCTGCTGCGCCGCATACGCGACGTCGAGGCGGATCTGGCGCAGGCGCTGGCGCAGGCTGCCCTGCTGATAGTCGCCAGGCCAGGTTGCCCCTGCGCCGCTAAGGTTGCCGCGCGACAGCAGGCCATGGCGCGAAAAGGCGACGATACTGCCGCGGTGGCCCAGCCGGTCCAGCGTCGCGACCGTATCGGCCATGGTTAATCCGGTGCCCATCACCGCCACCCGGGCGTGCGGGGCGATGGCATCGAGCGCGCCTGGCTGCCACGGGTTGGCAATCAGCGCCGGATGATGACGCCAGGCTTCGGCCTGTGCCGGCAGCGAAGGCGGTGGATGACTGATCGCCAGCACCAGCAGATCGGCCTTAAGCTGCAGGCCGCCGTCGGTGGTCACCATCCCCTGATGAAAAGCGAGCGCCCGATCGCGCAGGTGGCGAAGCCGTCCGCCGCTGGACGCCGCGGCGTCGGCAAAACGCTGCGCCACATAGCGACCAAACTGGCCGCGCTGAGGGTAGACGGAACCGTCCGGGCGCAGCGCCTGCACATCGACGGTAAAGGCAGGCTGATGGCGGTACCAATGATCGAAGGCGCCCTCTTCGTCGCCGGCCAGCTGCATGCGAGCGGCCGGAACGTTAATCCGGTGCGTCGGCTCCGCAGTGGAGTAGGCCACCCCGGCCCCGGGGGACTGGCGCGGCTCCAGCAGCGTCACGCGCACCCCGTTCGGCGCCAGGCGCAGCAGCTCAATCGCCACCGCCGCGCCGCTAAAGCCGCCGCCGATAATCACGATATGCGGTTCTGCACTCATCGCTGCCCTCCTCCGGTATGCTGTCTCATGGTCGCGCTCCGGGCCATCAGCTGGCGCTGACCTGGCGCACCGGGCGCTTATCGCCGCCGATGGTTTCGCCAAACGGACCGGTGTTCACGCTACGCGCCTTCGACGAGGCCCCGTTTTCCAGCGGCAACAGAGGCATCACCAGCTCAGCAAAGCGGTGCGCTTCTTCCAGATGTGGGTAACCGGAGAAGATAAAGTTGCTGATGCCGAGCGCCTGATATTCGCGGATGCGTTCCGCTACCTGCTGCGGATTACCTACCAGCGCGGTACCCGCGCCGCCGCGCACCAGTCCGACGCCGGCCCACAGATTGGGCGCAATGCGCAGATTATCGCGCGATCCCTGATGCAGGGCGCTCATCCGCGCCTGGCCGGCCGAGTCCATGCGGGCGAAGATCTTTTGCGCCTGGGCAATGGTATCGTCGTCAAGATGGGCGATCAGCCGGTCGGCGGCGGCCCATGCCTCTTCTTCCGTTTCGCGCACAATGACGTGCAGACGAATGCCGTACTGCAGGGTGCGTCCGCGGGCCGCGGCGCGCTCGCGCACCACCGCCAGCTTCTCCGCCACCAGTTCCGGGGGTTCGCCCCACGTCAGATAGCTGTCGATCTGCTCGGCCGCCACATCAATGGCCGCATCAGAAGAGCCGCCGAAATAGAGCGGCGGGCCATTCTCCTGTACCGGCGGGAACAGCACTTCAGCGCCTTCCACGTGAATATGCTCGCCGTGATAGTCCACTTTTTCCCCGCGCAGCAGGCGGGTGTAAACATCAAGAAATTCGCGGGTCACCTGATAGCGCTCGCTGTGGCTGAGGAAGATACCGTCGCCTTTGTTTTCCACCGGGTCGCCGCCGGTAACGACGTTGATCAGCAGCCGACCTTCCGATAAACGGTCGAGGGTGGCCGCCATCCGCGCCGCCAGGGTTGGCGGCTGCAGGCCCGGCCTGACCGCCACCAGATAGCGCAGACGGCGGGTCAACGGCGCCAGCGCCGAGGCCACCAGCCACGAATCTTCACAGCTTTTACCGGTGGGGATCAGCACGCCGTAGTAGCCCAGGCTGTCGGCTGCCAGCGCCACCTGCTGCAGATAAGGTAAATCGACCGGGCGTCCACCCTCGGTGGTACCCAGATAACGGCCATCGCCATGGGTAGGTAAGAACCAGAAGACATTGATCTTGTCGGGAGCTTGCTGCGTCATTATCTATTTCCTATATAACCATATCCGATATTTATCGAAGAGATGTTTTAATTTGGTTATATGAGTGTTAGCGATAATCATGCCAATGGTGAATAAAAAATTAATCTTTTAAAATCAATGCACTGAAAACGGCTTCGCCGCGCCGCGCTGTTGCAAATCGCGCAGCCGCCGCGCATCCGCTGGCGCATTTGCAACAGCCGCGGGCCTTCCCCCTCTGGTTTCTGCGGCCGCCGCAGGATAAGTTCAGAGCATCAACGATCGGAGGCCCGCTATGCTGAACCCAGAATCCCCTTCCACCGCTCCCGCGCTGATCGACCCGGCGTCGAAGGCCTTCCAGAGCCTGCTGGACAAACTCGCGCCAACGGAGGCGACCGTGCTGATCGTGGGCGAAACCGGCACCGGCAAGGAGGTGGTGGCCCGCTATCTCCATCATCACAGCGCCCGTCGCCAGCAGCCGTTTCTGGCCGTTAACTGCGGCGCGCTGACCGAGAGCCTCGCCGAAGCCGAACTGTTCGGCCATGAGAAAGGCGCCTTCACCGGCGCGCAGCAGGGACAGCCCGGCTGGTTTGAAGCCGCGGAAGGGGGGACGCTGCTGCTGGACGAGATCGGCGAATTAAGCCTGCCGCTGCAGGTCAAGCTGCTGCGAGTGCTGCAGGAGCGTGAAATTACCCGCGTCGGCTCACGCAAAGCGATTAAAGTGAATGTCCGGGTGATTGCCGCCACCCACGTTGACCTGGCCCAGGCGATCCGCGAGCGCCGCTTTCGCGAGGATCTCTACTATCGACTGAATATCGCGGTGGTGCCGCTGCCGCCGCTGCGCCAGCGTCGGCAGGATATCCCGCTGCTGGCGCACCACTTTTTATCACTCTACGCCCGGCGCCTCGGGCGGCCAACCCTGCGTCTGGCGCCGGAATCACTGGCCCGGCTGATGGACTATTCGTGGCCGGGCAATATTCGCGAGCTGGAAAACACCCTGCACAACGCGGTGCTGCTCAGTAAAGAAGAGGAGATCAGTCCTGCCCAGCTGCGCCTGGCGACGCTCAACGACGCCCCGGGGCCGGCGAGCGATCATGAACTGGACGACTTTATTCGCCACCAGCTGGCGCTTCCCGGCGAGCCGCTGTGGCAGCGAGTGACCAGCGCCCTGATTCGCCACGCCATGGCACATTGCGACGATAACCAGAGCCAGGCGGCCGCGCTGTTGGGGATCAGCCGGCATACCTTGCGCACCCAGCTCGCTAACCTCGGGCTGATCAAAAGCCGCCGCCGCCCGCCTGCGCCGCCGCGGGCGTTCGCCAACGCAGCCGGGGCCGATCGCGAACTGCGCATTGGCTACCAGCGCTTCGGCAGCCTCGGGATCCTGAAAGCCCGTCAGAGTCTGGAAACCGCCTTCGCCAGCCTCGGCGTCAACGTGCTGTGGAGTGAGTTTCCTGCCGGACCGCAGCTCCTCCACGCCCTCGCCTGCAACGAGATTGACTTCGGCACCACCGGAGAAGCGCCGCCGGTGTTTGCCCAGGCCAGCAATAGTGAACTGATGTACGTGGCGTGGGAGCCGCCGGCGCCGCGCAGCGTGGCGATGGTCGTCCCGCAGGAGAGCGACATTCGCCAGCTCAGCGATCTGCGCGGTAAACGCATCGCCCTCAATAAAGGGTCGAATGTCCACTGGCTGCTGCTGCAGATCCTCGAGGACGCCGGCCTGGGTCTGAACGATGTGCGGGTGGTCTATACCCCGCCGAAATATCCGCTGACCGCCAGCGACTATCTGGCGGTTGACGCCTGGATGATGTGGGATCCGCTGCTCAGCGACGCCGAACACACCGGCGAGCTGCGGGTGGTCGCCAGCGGCGAAGGCCGGGTCAACAACCATCAGTTTTATCTTTCGCGACGGGACTACCTCGCTCAGCATGGCGATATCATGCGCCGCCTGCTGACGGAGCTGACCCACACCGGGCAGTTTATCGACTCGCATCGCGGCGAAGCGGCCCGCTTACTCTCGGCAGAGCTGGGGATCGACGCCCGGTCGCTGAGCATGGCCCTCGCCCGCCGCAGCCATCGCCCGCGGCCGATGGATCTGTCGGTGATCCGCGCCCAGCAGACCATCGCCGATCGCTTTTACGCCCTCGGGCTTATCGCCAAACCGGTCCCGGTGCGCGAAGCGGTGTGGTACGGCGAACCCGCGCCGGACGTCATCAGACCGCTGATGGCGGTCAGTTAGCGAAATTTGCGCGTTATCTTCCTGATTGTTCAGGCGCAGATAGCCTCGATCTGATGGCGATGTTACCCTAAAGACGCTGAGAATAAGGGGGTATCTGTGGCTGTTCATCTGTTAATCGTCGACGCGTTAAATCTAATCCGCCGCATCCACGCGGTGCAGGGTTCACCCTGCGTCGATACCTGCCTGCATGCCCTGGAGCAGCTGATCGTCCACAGTCAGCCCACCCACGCGGTGGCGGTGTTCGATGATGAGGATCGCGCCCACGGCTGGCGCCACCAGCGCCTGCCGGAGTACAAAGCCGGCCGCGCGCCGATGCCGGAGACGCTGGTGGCCGAGATGCCGACGCTGCGGGCCGCCTTCGAACAGCGGGGGATCCGCTGCTGGGCCTCGCCGGGCAGCGAAGCGGACGATCTCGCCGCCACCCTGGCGGTGAAGGTGGCCCAGGCGGGCCATCAGGCCACCATCGTCTCCACCGACAAAGGCTATTGCCAGCTGCTGTCGCCCACCATCCGCATCCGCGACTACTTTCAGAAGCGCTGGCTGGACGCCCCCTTCATCGCCAGCGAGTTCGGCGTCACCCCGGAGCAGCTGGCGGATTACTGGGGGCTGGCGGGGATCAGCAGCTCGAAGGTGCCGGGCGTGGCGGGCATTGGACCCAAAAGCGCCGCCCAGCTGCTGAACGAGTTTCAGGACCTGGAGGGGCTGTACGCCCGTCTGGCCGAGGTCCCGGAGAAGTGGCGCAAAAAGCTGGCCGCGCATCAGGAGATGGCCTTCACCTGCCGGGAGGTGGCCCGCCTGCAGACCGACCTCCAGCTGGACGGCAATCTGCAGCAGCTGCGGCTGACGCGCTGACCTTCGTTAAGAGGTGCGCCGGTGCAGGGTGACTGCCTCCGGCACTGCCTGCTTTACCCGGGCCAGGCAATCACCAGGCCGCCTGATATAACCCGACGATATCCGCCAGGCTCGCCTCGCGCGGGTTGCCGCCGGTACACACATCCGCCAGCGCCGCCTGGGCCAGCGCCGGAATATCCTCTTTCCTGACGCCCACCTCACGCAGATGGCCGGGAATACCGACATCGCGGTTAAGCTGGCAGACCGCCTCTACTGCCGCCTCGCGCGCGGCGGTCAGGCTTAACGCTTCCACCCTGACGCCCATCGCCCGGGCGATGTCGCGATATTTTTCCCCGGTCGCCTCAGCGTTAAAGCGCATCACGTGCGGCAGCAGGATGGCATTCGCCACGCCGTGCGGCGTGTTGTAAAAAGCGCCGAGCGGATGCGCCATGCCGTGCACCAGCCCGAGCCCGACGTTGGAAAATCCCATCCCCGCCACATACTGGCCGAGCGCCATAGCTTCCCCCGCGCCGGCGTCTCCGGCAACCGAGCCGCGCAGCGCGCCGGCGATGATCTCGATGGCCTTGAGGTGCAGAGCATCGGTCAAAGCCCAGGCGCCGCGAGTGAGGTACCCTTCGATAGCATGCGTCAGGGCGTCCACGCCGGTAGCCGCCTTCAGCGCCGGCGGCATAGCGTCCATCATATCGGCATCGATAAAGGCCACCTGCGGAATATCGTGCGGGTCGACACAGACGAATTTGCGCCGCTGTTCTTCATCAGTGATGACATAGTTAATCGTCACCTCCGCCGCGGTACCCGCGGTGGTCGGCACCGCGAAGATCGGCACGCTGGGCTGACGGGTGGGCGACAGCCCCTCGAGGCTACGGACATCGGCGAATTCCGGGTTACGCTGAATAATACCGATCGCCTTACAGGTATCCTGCGGCGAACCGCCGCCGATGGCGATCAGGTAATCCGCCCCGCTGCGTTGAAAGGCCTGCAGCCCCTGCTGGACCACGGCGATGGTCGGGTTAGGGATCACGTCGCTGAATATATCCCATGCCAGCCCGGCGGCATCCAGTTTGTCGGTGACTTTCGCCGCCACGCCGCAGCGGGCGAGAGTGCTGTCGGTGACGATCAATGCTTTACGATAGCCGCGCCGCGCCGCTTCATCGGTTAATGCGTTTATCGCCCCCCGGCCAAACCATGCCGTTTCATTGAGGATCATTCTGTTTGCCATCGTGGCTCTCCTGTTAGCGTTGCGGCATCACTCTTCAATGCGTAATCCGTAGGTTTTGAACTTCTCCAGCACGATGGCGATCGCCTCGTCATCCAGCACCGGGACCGGGTCGGTAATCGCCAGCGTACTGAGGTAGAGCTGGGCCAGGACCTCCACTTCATGCGCCAGCCAGAGCGCTTTCTCCAGGCTGGCCTCGCAGGCGATCAGGCCGTGATGCTGCAGCAGCGTGGCTTTGCGGTGCTTCAGCGCCACCGCGACATGCTCAGACAGTTCGCGGGTGCCGAAGGTGGCATAGGGCGCGCAGGGGATCGAATTCCCGCCGGCCGCGGCGATCATATAGTGGATGGCCGGGATGGGCCGGTTGAGGATCGACACCGCCGTACAATGGACAGCGTGATTGTGGACCACCGCCTGGGCATCGGGTCGCGTCTGGTAGGCCGCCTGATGAAAACGCCATTCGCTGGAGGGCAGTTTTCCCTGCTCATGCTGGCCGTCGGCATCAATAAAGACGATCTTGTCTTCCGTCAGCTTTTCATATGGGATACCGGTAGGGGTGATCAGCATTCCTCCCTGATAGCGCACGCTGACATTGCCGGCGGTCCCCTGATTTAACCCCAGGCGGGTCATTTCCAGGCAGGTATCGATAATCTGCCGGGCCAGTCTGTTTCTTTCCATTGCGTTCCTCTTTTGGTGACTCATCATCCATCAACGGCAGGGCAACAGAAATATCGTCGGCTACCGTGGGATAGGGTGAATAATGGTCTTCATCATCAACCTGAATATTCAAAGGGGAATTTTCATGATTATTTTTTGTGAGCCGCGTCAATTATTCCGCCATGAATAAAGCAACCATGCCCATTACGAGAGAGATTAAAATGCCCGTTCTTAATAATATTTCATCAAGCGGGCATTTTATTTCTTTGTAACATTTGCCCGTTTTCCACGATATATATTCATTCGGTCATTAGCGTTGTGGTTTTGTGAATTTATTTTCTCAAACGGTCAGCGTTTTTGAAAAATTAAAGTGACAATAATCACATAAAATGGCCCACAGTACGTTAAGTGTGACCATCATCATATTAACAGACGGTTTTTATTTGAAAATGAAGCCATGAGTTCCGCCGTGACTTTCATTTCACTCACCGGCGCGTCACCTGAGCTCACTTAATTTTGCGGTCTGCTGCAGCACCAGACTGCGCCCTGAATGCTGTTGTAAATGCTTCTGAACTGATGAGGACGCTATGGGAAACACAACGATACCAACGCAAAGTTACCGCGCCATGGAGAGCGGGCAGAGTAAGAGCTACATTATTCCTTTCGCTCTGCTGTGCTCCCTCTTTTTTCTGTGGGCCGTGGCTAATAATCTGAATGATATTTTATTACCGCAATTTCAACAGGCCTTTACCCTGACAAACTTCCAGGCCGGATTAATTCAATCGGCCTTTTACTTTGGCTATTTTATTATTCCCATCCCCGCCGGGATGTTGATGAAAAAATTCAGCTACAAAGCCGGCATCCTTACGGGGCTGTTTTTATATGCCTGCGGCGCCGCGCTGTTCTGGCCTGCCGCCGAAGTGATGAATTACACCTTATTTCTCATTGGATTATTTATTATCGCTGCCGGGCTTGGCTGTCTGGAAACCGCGGCCAACCCGTTTGTCACCGTCCTCGGTCCGGAAAGCGGCGGTCACTTCCGCCTTAATCTGGCCCAGACCTTTAACTCATTCGGCGCCATTATTGCCGTGGTATTTGGCCAGAGTCTTATTTTGTCTAACGTCCCGCATCAGCCGCAGGAGGTGCTGGATAAAATGACGCCGGAACAGCTCAGCGCCTGGAAGCACAGTCTGGTCCTGTCGGTACAAACCCCCTATATGATTATCGTGGCCATTGTCCTGCTGGTCGCCCTGCTGATCGTCTGCACCCGCTTCCCCTCCCTGCAAAGCGATGACCACAGCGACAGCGCGCAGAGCACTTTTTTCGCCTCGCTGACGCGCCTGATGCGCATCCGCCACTGGCGCTGGGCGGTACTGGCCCAGTTCTGCTACGTCGGCGCGCAAACCGCCTGCTGGAGCTACCTGATTCGCTACGCTATCGAAGAGATCCCGGGCATGACGGCCGGTTTCGCCGCCAACTACCTGACCGCCACCATGGTCTGCTTCTTTATCGGCCGTTTTACCGGCACCTGGCTTATCCGCCGCTTCGCGCCGCACAACGTGCTCGCTATCTATGCGTTTATCGCCATGCTGCTCTGCTTGCTCTCCGCCTTCAGCGGCGGCCACGTCGGTCTGCTGGCCCTGACCCTGTGCAGCGCCTTTATGTCCATTCAGTACCCGACCATCTTCTCGCTGGGGATTAAGCATCTGGGCCAGGACACCAAATATGGCTCGTCATTTATCGTCATGACCATTATCGGCGGCGGGATAGTTACCCCGGTGATGGGCTTTGTCAGCGACGCCGCCGGCAATATCCCGACCGCCGAACTGGTCCCGGCGCTGTGCTTCGCCATCATCTTTATTTTTGCCCGTTTCCGTTCACAAGCGGCGACGAACTAAACCTGTTATCCGCATAACCTGAGGGATCTGTAATGAAAAAAGTCAGCTTACCGAAGATCGGTATTCGTCCGGTAATCGATGGTCGTCGCATGGGGGTCCGCGATTCGCTGGAAGCGCAAACCATGAACATGGCGAAAGCCACCGCCGCGCTTATCAGCGAGAAACTGCGCCACGCCTGCGGCGCCCGGGTGGAGTGCGTGATTGCCGATACCTGCATCGCCGGCATGGCCGAGTCGGCCGCCTGTGAAGAGAAATTCAGCAGCCAGAACGTCGGCGTCACCATCACCGTCACCCCCTGCTGGTGCTACGGCAGCGAAACCATCGACATGGATCCGCTGCGCCCGAAGGCCATCTGGGGCTTTAACGGCACCGAGCGTCCGGGGGCGGTCTATCTGGCCGCGGCGCTGGCGGCCCATAGCCAGAAAGGGATCCCGGCGTTCTCCATCTACGGACATGACGTGCAGGATGCCGATGACACGTCGATCCCAGCGGATGTCGAAGAAAAGCTGTTGCGCTTCGCACGCGCCGGCCTGGCTGTCGCCAGTATGAAAGGGAAAAGCTATCTGTCGCTGGGCGGCGTCTCAATGGGCATCGCCGGATCTATCGTCGACCACAACTTTTTTGAGTCCTGGCTCGGCATGAAGGTGCAGGCTGTCGACATGACGGAGCTGCGCCGGCGAATCGATCAAAAAATCTATGATGAAACCGAGCTGGAGATGGCGCTGGCGTGGGCGGATAAACACTTCCGCTACGGCGAAGATCAGAACGCTGAGCAGTATAAGCGCAATGAAACGCAGAGCCGCGCGGTGCTGAAAGAGAGCCTGCTGATGGCGATGTGCATCCGCGACATGATGCAGGGCAACCCGAAGCTCGCAGAAAAAGGGCTGGTGGAGGAGTCGCTGGGTTACAACGCCATCGCCGCCGGTTTCCAGGGTCAGCGCCACTGGACCGATCAATACCCCAATGGCGATACCGCCGAAGCGCTGCTCAACAGCTCTTTTGACTGGAACGGGGTGCGCGAACCGTTTGTCGTCGCTACCGAAAACGACAGCCTCAACGGCGTGGCCATGCTGATGGGCCATCAGCTCACCGGCACCGCCCAGGTGTTTGCCGACGTACGCACCTACTGATCGCCGGATGCCGTTGAACGGGTCACCGGGCAGCCGCTCACCGGGCGGGCGGAGCACGGCATCATTCACCTGATTAACTCCGGCTCTGCGGCGCTGGACGGCTCCTGCCAGCAGCGCGACGCGCAGGGCAATCCGACGATGAAACCCCACTGGGAGATTGAGCAGAGCGAGGCGGATGCCTGCCTCGCGGCGACCGAATGGTGCCCGGCGATCCACGAATACTTCCGCGGCGGCGGCTTCTCTTCCCGCTTCCTGACCGAAGGCGGCGTGCCGTTCACCATGACCCGGGTGAACATCATCAAAGGTCTGGGGCCGGTGCTGCAAATTGCCGAAGGCTGGAGCGTAGCGCTGCCCAAAGCGATGCACGACCAGCTCGACGCCCGCACCAACTCCACCTGGCCCACCACCTGGTTTGCCCCACGCCTGACCGGCAAGGGCCCGTTCAGCGATGTGTACTCGGTGATGGCCAACTGGGGCGCCAACCACGGCGTGCTGACCATCGGCCACGTTGGCGCAGATTTCATTACCCTCGCCGCCATGCTGCGCATTCCGGTCTGCATGCACAACGTGGAAGAGGCGAAAATCTATCGCCCTTCCGCCTGGGCCGCGCACGGCATGGATATCGAGGGCCAGGACTACCGCGCCTGCCAGAACTACGGGCCGCTGTATAAGCGTTAACAGGTTGGTTTCGCCCGGAGGAGCAGGCTTACCTGGCCTACAGACGCGCGCGGTCTGTAGGCCGGATAAGCGCTGCGCCATCCGGCAATGTTGTTTCGGGAGTCACTATGAAGCAAGACGTTATCCTGGTCCTCGACTGCGGCGCCACGAACGTGCGGGCGATGGCCGTGGATCGACAAGGGAACATTATCGCCCGCGCCGCAACGGCGAACGCCAGCGACATCGCGGCGGAAAAAAGCGACTGGCACCAGTGGTCGCTGGAGGCCATTATGCAGCGCTTTGCCGACTGCTGTCGGCAGATCCATGACCAGCTGGCCTCCTGCACGGTGCGCGGCATCACCGTCACGACCTTTGGCGTCGATGGCGCGTTGGTGGATGAGAAGGGTGCCCTGCTGTATCCGATCATCAGCTGGAAATGCCCGCGCACCGCGGCGGTGATGGAGAATATCAGCCAGTATATGCCCGCGCGCCAGCTGCAGCAGATAGCCGGCGTCGGCGCGTTTGCGTTCAATACCCTGTATAAGCTGGTGTGGCTGAAAGAGAACCACCCGCAGCTGCTGGCGCAGGCCCATGCCTGGCTGTTTATTTCATCACTGATCAACCATCGGCTGACCGGGGAGTTCACCACCGACCTCACCATGGCAGGCACCAGCCAGATGCTCGATCTCCGGCAGCGCGATTTCAGCGCGCCGATCCTGCAGGCGACCGGCCTGCCGCGCCGCCTGTTCCCGCGGCTGGTTGAAGCAGGCCAGCCGATCGGCGCCCTGCTGCCGGAGGCCGCTGCGCTGCTGGGCCTTCCCGTCGGGATCCCGGTTATCTCGGCCGGGCATGACACCCAGTTCGCTCTGTTTGGCGCCGGCGCCGGGCAGGATGAGCCGGTACTCTCCTCCGGGACCTGGGAGATCCTGATGGTGCGCAGCGCGCAGGTCGACACCTCGCTGCTCTGTGACTACAGCGGCTCCACCTGCGAGCTGGACAGCCAGCCGGGCCGCTATAACCCGGGGATGCAGTGGCTGGCCTCCGGCGTGCTCGAGTGGGTGCGCAAACTGCTGTGGAGCGCTGACACCCCATGGCAGACGCTGATTGACGAAGCGCAGGCGATCCCGCCCGGCGCCCAGGGCGTCAGGATGCAGTGCGACCTGCTCGCCAGCCAGCACGCCGGCTGGCAGGGCGTCACGCTCAACACCACCCGCGGCCATTTTTACCGCGCCGCGCTGGAGGGGTTAAGCGATCAGCTGGCGCAGCATCTGCAAACCCTGGAAAAAATCGGCGGCTTCAGGGCGAAAGAGCTGCTGCTGGTGGGCGGCGGCAGCCGCAACGCGCTATGGAACCAGATCAAGGCCAACCGACTCGGGATACCGATCAAAGTCCTCGACGATGCCGAAACCACCGTGGCCGGCGCGGCGATGTTTGGCTGGTATGGCGTGGGCGAGTTCTCTTCGCCAGAACAGGCCAGAGCGCAGGTCGCGTACCGCTACCGCTATTTCTGGCCGCAAACTGAACCTGAACTGATAGAGGAAGCCTGAGATGCTCAAAACCATTTCCCCGCTGATATCGCCGGAACTGCTGAAAGTGCTGGCCGAAATGGGCCATGGGGATGAAATCATTTTTTCCGATGCCCATTTCCCGGCGCACAGCATGGGGCCGCAGGTGATCCGCGCCGATGGCCTGCGAGTCAGCGATCTGCTGCAGGCGATTATCCCGCTGTTCGAATTAGACAGCTATGCGCCGCCGGTGGTGATGATGGCCGCCGTCGAAGGCGATGCGCTCGACCCGACGGTGGAACAGCCCTATCGGCAGGCGCTCTCGGCGCAGGCCCCCTGCCCGGATATCGTGCGGATTGACCGCTTTGCCTTCTACGACCGGGCGCAAAAAGCCTTTGCGATCGTTATCACAGGAGAGTGCGCTAAGTACGGAAATATCCTTTTAAAAAAAGGAGTCACGCCGTAATCTCATGCCGGAGCGTCTGCCTGATGCAGACGCTCAATCAATGATGGGATGAGAATAAATGAAAGCAGCCCGCCAGCAGGCGATCGTCGATCTCCTGATCACCCACAGCAGCCTGACCACCGAAACGTTGTCAAAACAGCTCAACGTCAGCAGGGAAACTATTCGCCGCGATCTGAGCGAGCTGCAGGCGCAGGGCAAAGTGCTGCGTAACCACGGCCGGGCCAAAGTGATCCACCAGCGCAGCCAGGACAGCGGCGATCCTTTCCACATGCGCCTGAAAAGCCATTACGCGCATAAAGCCGACATCGCCCGCGAAGCGCTGGCCTGGATTGACGAAGGGATGGTGATCGCCCTCGATGCCAGCTCCACCTGCTGGTATCTCGCCCGCCAGCTGCCGGACCGCCCGCTGCACGTCTTTACCAACAGCCAGCCCATCTGCCAGGAGCTGGCCAAACGCGACCAGATCACGCTCACCTGCTCCGGCGGCACTCTGCAGCGGAAATATGGCTGCTACGTGAACCCGGCGCTGATTTCCCAGCTGAAATCGCTGGAGATCGATCTGTTTATTTTTTCCTGCGAAGGCATCGACCCGCAGGGCGCGCTGTGGGACTCCAATGCGTTCAATGCCGACTTCAAATCGATCCTGCTTAAGCGGGCGGCGCAGTCGCTACTGCTGATCGACAAAAGCAAGTTCAACCGCTCCGGCGAGGCGAGGATTGGTCATCTGGATGACGTGACGCATATTGTGTCGGATGCGCCGCAGCCTTAAGGGGAAGGCCGGAGGACGCGCACGCGTCTCCGGCCTGAGGGGGAAGGATTAACGCTCGTCGCGACGTCCGCCGACGGCGGCCCACAGGCGGCGCACGTGAACGGTCACCTCTTCACGATCGTGATACAGCTGACGCGCCTGGATCTGGGCGTTAACGCCGTGCTCGTCCAGCTGGGCCTGAATATAGGCCAGATTCTGCGACACCTCTTCATAGCGCTTTTTCATCGGCAGCTTGAGGTTGAAGATGGTCTCCCGGCACCAGCCGTTGACCAGCCACTGCGCCATCAGCGCCGCCACCTTCGCCGGTTTCTCCACCATATCGCAGACCATCCACGAGATGTTGTTGCGGTTCGGACGATAGCGGAAACCGTCTTCGCGCAGCCAGGTCACCTGGCCGGTATCCATCAGGCTCTGGGCCATCGGGCCGTTATCGACCGAAGAGACCCACATGTTGCGCTTCACCAGCTGATAGGTCCAGCCGCCCGGGCAGGCGCCGAGATCGACGGCATACATGCCGTTCGCCAGACGCTCGTCCCACTCGTCCGCCGGAATAAAGACGTGGAACGCCTCTTCCAGCTTGAGGGTGGAACGGCTCGGGGCGTCGGAGGGAAACTTCAGCCGCGGAATGCCCATATAGAACGGTGAGTTGTTGTTGCTGTATGAGTAGCCGGTATAGCAGCAGCCGGGTGCGATAAAGAACACATGCACCACCGGTCGCTTTGGCGTTTCATAGTTGGTCAGCACGCCCGCCTCGCGCAGCGCCGCGCGTAACGGCACCGTAAACTTGCGGCAGAACTTCATCAGCTCTTTGCTTTCGTTGGTATCCGCCACTTCCACACGCAGCTCGCCACCCTTCTCCACCACGCCCTGCAGCATGCCGACGATCGGGGTTATGCGATCCTCCGGCGGCAGGTCGCGCAGCAGTTCGCCGACCACAAACATCTGACGGGCGAAAATCAGCGAGCTGAACGGCAGATCGCGCACCAGCTTCTCGCCGTCGTCCTGCTGATAACCTTCAAAAATTACATAGCCAGAGTCTTCTTTGACCCGGGCAAAACCAAACACCTCAAGGCGGGCTGCCTTATCGGTAATTTCTGCTGCGCACTCTTTCTCAAAACCAGGGCGACAATAGAGGACAACCTTATTCATGAACAACGCCCTTACGTTTCAGACGAATTGCACCAATTAACATTAAAACCCAACCGGCGAGGAAGCTTACGCCGCCCACCGGGGTCACGAACGCCCACAGACGTAAATGAGAGAGCGCCAGACAATAGAGGCTGCCGCTGAACAGCACGGTCCCTAACGCCAGAAATACGCTGCTCCAGTAGAACCAGATACTGATCCGACGCTGCATCGCCACCGCCAGACCAAAAATCGCCAGGGTATGGAAGGCCTGATACTCCAGGCCGGTATGGATCCAGGCCATCTCCGCCGCGCCGAGCGATTGACTTAAGACATGCGCGCCAAAGGCGCCCAGAGCCACAAAGATAAAGCCGCTAATCGCGGCGAATATCAGCATAAAACGGCTGGTCATGTTGTTACCCTACAAGTAATTATTGTTCATAACGAAAGCGGAATTTTTCTTGTTCACTTGCCGCTTTCGCCAGGATCCACTGCCGGAAAGCGGCTATTTTACCCAGTTCTGCCTGACTGTCATGGCAAACAAGGTAAAACGCATTCTTACTGACCAGAACATCATTAAACGGACACACCAGACGACCGGCTTCAATTTCGGACTGCGCCATGACGTTGTTGGCCAGCGCCACGCCCTGCCCGT
Organism: Klebsiella sp. 10; assembly: GCF_018223925.1. Classification (NCBI taxonomy): domain Bacteria; kingdom Pseudomonadati; phylum Pseudomonadota; class Gammaproteobacteria; order Enterobacterales; family Enterobacteriaceae; genus Klebsiella; species Klebsiella sp. 10. The sequence goes on along the minus strand of NZ_JAGRRB010000014.1, from coordinate 162,119 downwards.
GAATGGCCGCCTGCAGCACCATCGCGCTATGGCTGAAAATCGGCCCCTGCTGCACATTAATATGGCTTAGACCAAGCTGACGGGTATAAGTTTGCCAGTCGCGGCGGGACGCATCGTGAAGCAGGGTATGTTGCGCCAGATCGGCAGGCGTTTTCAATGCTTTGTCGCCGGTGAGCAAGAGCGGGGAACAGACCGGCAGCAGATACTCGGCGTACAATTTTTCCACACGCAGGCCCGGCCAGTTGCCGCGACCATAAAAAATCGCCACATCGACATCGTCCGCCAGCTTATCCTCCTGACGGTCCACCGCCTGGATCCTGACGTCGATTCCCGGATAAGCTGAGTTAAAGCTTGTGAGTCTTGGCACCAGCCACTGAATGGCGAAACTTGGCAATAAACTGACCGTTAATGCCCCTTTGGCGCTGCGCGCCTGCAGTTTACGCGTCGCTTCCGTCAGTTGCGAAAAAATCTCTTTAATATCCTGAAAATAGCTCTGCCCTTCTTCCGTTAACAGCAGCGAACGATTGCGCCGACGGAACAGCTTAAGGCCCAGAAAATCCTCGAGAGACTTGATTTGATGGCTGACTGCGGCCTGCGTCACAAAAAGCTCATCGGCTGCCCGAGTGAAGCTGAGATGACGTGCGGCTGCATCAAAAACACGTAATGCATTCAGAGGTGGTAATCGCTTCGACATGGTTATTCTGGCTTAGATGTTAACTCAATTTAACAAATAGGAAACAATGATTAACCTATTAGTTTTTTTTATCTGAGCCATTATAAATTGTCCGTTGAGGTTCTACCAGCAAATACCTATAGTGGCGGCACTTCCTGAGCCGGAACGAGAAGCTTTTTTTGGAATGCGTGTTCCATCAAGCTTTTGGCTTACGGTTGTGATGTTGTGTTGTTGTGTTTGCAATTGGTCTGTTTTTGCAGACCCTGGTAGCAAAGCTACCCCTTTTCACTTCCTGTACATTTACCCTGTCTGTCCATAGTGATTTAATGTAGCACCGCAACGCGCGGTGCTTTTTTTTGCCTTTTTACTGCCTTACTCGTCCAGTTCACCCAGTTGTTTCACGTCAGAGCGATTGATCTGCTGTTTGTTGCCCCACGCGTCTTTATACGAGATCATGCCAGTGTCATTATCGGTTTGCGGTTTCCCGTCGGTAACGATGGTCCGCCCATCGTTGGTATGCATCACATAGTTAGAGGAACAGGCGCTCAGGCCTAAAGTCAGCATACAGGCAGAGATAATCGCAGCGGCCTTAGTCATTTTCATTCTTCTCTCCTTACGGCTATTTATACTATTCGTAACTCGTTAAGTAATAGGTTAAAACACAAACCCAACACTTTTCAGCATAACCCTCTTTGACCGACGTGGAGTCACATTCGGACAATTCCACAGGACGCAGAGACCTTGTCACGCCCGGCAAATTGCGCGACGATCGCGGTATTGATACGAGGAATTCCATGAACGCATTCAACCCGGCGCACTTTCGCGCGCAGTTTCCGGCTCTGGCCGATGCCGGCGTCTATCTCGACAGCGCGGCGACAGCGCTCAAACCGCTGGCGGTGATCGACGCCAGCGACCAGTTTTATCGCCTGAGCGCCGGCAATGTCCATCGCAGCCAGTTCGCCGCCGCCCAGCGGCTGACCGAGCGCTACGAGGCGGCCCGCGATCGCGTGGCGGCGTGGCTTAACGCCCCGTCCGGCAAAGATATCGTCTGGACGCGGGGGACCACCGAGGCCATCAATATGGTGGCGCAGAGCTACGTCCGGCCGCGCCTGCAGCCTGGCGATGAAATTATCGTTAGCGAAGCCGAGCATCATGCCAACCTCGTGCCCTGGCTGATGGTGGCCGGGCAGACCGGCGCCAGAGTGGTCAAGCTGCCGCTTGGCGCCGACCGCCTGCCGGATATCGCCAGCCTCAGCGCGCTGATTACCCCGCGCAGCCGGGTGCTGGCCATCGGTCAGATGTCCAACGTCACCGGCGGCTGCCCGGACCTGGCGCAGGCTATCCGCCTTGCTCACGCCGCCGGGATGGTGGTGATGGTCGATGGCGCCCAGGGAGCGGTGCATTTCCCCGCTGACGTGCAGGCGCTGGATATCGATTTTTACGCCTTTTCCGGCCATAAGCTGTATGGCCCGACCGGGATCGGCGCCCTGTACGGCAAAAGCGAGCTGCTGGCAGCGATGTCGCCCTGGCTCGGCGGCGGGAAAATGATCGCCGAGGTCAGCTTTGACGGCTTTACGCCGCAGCCGGCCCCCTATGGCCTCGAGGCCGGTACGCCGAATGTCGCCGGGGTTATCGGCCTCAGCGCCGCGCTGGAGTGGCTGGCGCAGAGCGATATCGGCCAGGCGGAAAACTGGAGCCGCAGTCTGGCGAGCCTGGCGGAAGAGGAACTGGCGAAACGGCCGGGCTTCCGCTCTTTCCGCTGCCAGCAGTCAAGCCTGCTGGCCTTTGAATTTGAGGGTATTCATCACAGCGATCTGGTGACGCTGCTGGCGGAGTCCGGCATTGCCCTGCGCGCCGGGCAACACTGCGCCCAGCCGCTGCTGACGGCCTTAGGGGTCAGCGGCACCCTGCGGGCCTCTTTCGCCCCCTACAATACCCAAGACGATGTTGCGGCGCTGGTCCACGCGGTGGATCGCGCCCTGGAAATTCTGGTGGATTAATGACAACTCTGCACCCCTTCGGCACAACCATTACCGACGCTACGCTGCGCCAGATCTTCGCCCCGCTGAACCAGTGGGAGGATAAATACCGTCAGCTGATTTTATTGGGCAAAAAGCTGCCGACGCTGACCGACGAGCGCAAAGCGCAGGCCCATGAGATTGCCGGCTGTGAGAACCGCGTCTGGCTGGGCTATGAGGAGGACGCCGAGGGCAGGCTGCACTTCTTTGGCGACAGCGAAGGAAGGATTGTGCGCGGTCTGCTGGCGGTACTTTTAACCGCCGTGGAAGGAAAAACCCGCGCCGGGATCCTGGCGCAGGATCCGCTGGCGCTGTTCGACGAGCTGGGGCTGCGCGGCCAGCTCAGCGCCTCGCGCAGCCAGGGCCTCAGCGCCCTGAGCGAGGCGGTGCTCGCCGCCGCCCGCGAAAGGTAACCTCACGATTTCGCTTTCCCGCCGCCGCGCCCGATGGGGAAACTACTTTCCGGAAGCCGCAGCGTCACGCTGCGCTTTCGCCAGCATCTTCTTCAGGGCATGCGACACCGCGACGAAGCCAAAGGTCGCGGTCACCATCGTCGCCGCGCCAAAGCCGGAAGCGCAGTCCATCCGCTTCGGCCCTTCCGCCGTGCTCTTCATTGCGCAGACGCTGCCGTCCGCCTGCGGGTAGACCAGCGCTTCCGTAGAGAAGACGCAGTCTACACCGAGCTTACCTTTGCTGTTTTTCACCACCCCAAACTGGCTTTTCAGCCGCTCGCGCAGTTTGGCCGCCAGCGGATCCTGGATGGTCTTCGCCAGGTCCGCGACCTGGATCTGCGTTGGGTCAATCTGACCGCCCGCCCCGCCGGTAGTCACCAGCGGCACCTTGTAGCGGCGACACCAGGCGATAAGCGCCGCTTTCGGCCGGACGCTATCGATAGCGTCGATAACATAGCTAAAGCCGACGCCAAGATATTCCGCCACGTTTTCCGGGGTCACGAAATCATCCACCACCGTCACCCGACACTCCGGGTTGATGAGACGAATACGCTCCGCCATCACCTCCGCTTTCGCCAGCCCGACGTTGCCGCTGAGGGCGTGGATCTGACGATTGGTGTTGGTGACGCAGACATCGTCCATATCGATAAGGGTGATCGCCCCGATGCCGGTCCGCGCCAGCGCTTCCGCCGCCCAGGAGCCGACCCCGCCGATCCCGACCACGCAGACGTGGGCGTCGGCAAAACATTGCAGCGCTTTTTCACCATATAAACGTGCCGTACCGCCAAAACGCTGGCGCCAGGCATCGCTGATTACAACAGACATAGAACCTCAGAACAAAATGACAGCGCCCGGAGGCCGCCGTAAACGGCGTCATCCGGGCGCCCTGGTCAACAGGCATGGCCAGGGGAGTTAGCCGCTAAAAACATTCCCCGCGCCCGGGGCGTTTTTCAGCACCCATACGCGACCGTAGTGGTTATACCAGCCGGCACGGTGGCCCGCGTCAGGCCCAATGCCCTGATAGATGTCGAAATGCTGACCTTTGATGGCCCCGCCGACGTCGAGGGCGACCATCAGGCGCAGTTCGTACTGGCCGTTAAACTTGCCGTTATTATCCAGCAGAGGCACCTCGGCCAGCAAGGTGGTTCCTGGCGGAATAATCGACCGGTCGGAGGCCACCGAGGCGCGGCCGATCAGCGGCACAGCGCTGGCCCCTTTCACCGGCGCGAAAGACTGCGGTTTAAAGAACACGAACGACGGGTTCTGCTCCAGCAGCTCACGCACTTCCGCTTCGCTGTGCTTCTCACCCCACTCGCGGATCGCCTGCATCGACATATCTTCTTTCTTCACTTCCCCGCGGTCGATTAGCACTTTGCCGATGCTGCGATAGGGCCAGCCGTTTTTCCCGGCATAGCTAAAGAAGTTGAGCGGCGAACCATCGCCAAAGTCGATATAGCCGCTGCCCTGCACGTCCATGATGAAGTTATCCATCAACGAGTTGCTGTACGCCAGCACATAGTTATCGCTCAGCGCGCCGGCATAGATGCTGGCGCGGGACGGCAGCTTACCGCGTTTCGGCGGCATACGGTAAATGGGGTACTGGAATTCGCCCTGACGGGTGTGGCGCGCCTGCACCACCGGCGTGTAGTAGCCGGTAAACTGGACGTTGCCATAGTTGTCGACGCCCTGCATCTGCCAGGCGTCGATGCCAAACTGGCGCAGCGTACGGGTGTCGCCGCCGGCGCGCAGCCACTCCTGCAGCGCGTTATAGACGTTGCTCTGGCTATTATAGAGGCGTGGCGAGGCGTTACGAATTTGATTAACCTGCTCGGAGAAGTCGCCGGCGTTGATCGGCGCCCCGACGGCATCCGGCTGGTTTACCAGTGAAAACGGCTGGGTGAACTTGCCATCGCTATATTGCTGACCGCGGTCGGTCGGTTTTGAGGAACAGGCGGCGAGCATGGCCAGCATTGCCCCCGTCGCTACATATTTTGCCCAACGTCCTTTCATGGTGTCTCATCTTTTGCTGCGAAGCCTTAGTGCGTGTTGAAGATAACAAAGCGCCGGAGCTATTGAAATGCGCGATCTCATCGATGGCACAGATTTGTGTAAAAAAACACCACAACGTGGCGTTTTATAAGCCAATTCTTACAAAAATGTCGATTTGGTCGAAAAAAGGTTGCATCATCTCGCTAGCGGAGTATAGTGCGCTTCCACGGACGCGGGGTGGAGCAGCCTGGTA